>CABURF010000169.1 GCA_902493755.1 uncultured Coriobacteriia bacterium | reverse complement strand
CCTGACGGCACGTGACGCTGCACACAAGCGCCTCATCGAGGCGCTCGATGCCGACGAGGAACCGCCCGTCAGCATTGACGGTGCCATCATCTACTACGCTGGCCCTGCGCCCGCCAAGCCTGGCTACCCCATCGGCCCCGTTGGCCCGACTTCAAGCTACCGCATGGATCCGTATGCCCCACGTTTGCTTGACCTTGGCCAGCGCGCGATGATCGGCAAAGGTGCCCGTAGCCAAGAGGTCATCGACGCGGTCATCCGCAACGAGGCGGTCTACTTTGCCGCAATCGGTGGCGCAGCGGCGCTCATCGCCAAGAGTGTCAAACGTGCCGATGTAGTGGCATATGATGATTTGGGGACGGAGGCAATCAGACGCCTCGAGGTCGAGGATATGCCGTTGACCGTCGCCATCGATTGCCATGGCGGCAATATCTACGAGACAGGCCCTGCGGAGTATCTGGCAAACTACCGTCATCTCGACTGAAGTGGCCGTCAGGACGTCCCCGTACTGTCATGTCAGGAAGTCCTCATTGGGATGCAGTCCATAGCGTGCGCAAACGGCGCGTAGCTGGTCATCGCTCACCAGATGCGGCGGCTCTGCTCCTCCGTTTGCAGCGCGAGCCTCCAGATAGACAGCTGCCGATTTCTCGACCGTCTCAATCGCACCAAATGCTTTCTCGAAACTAGCTGCTCGCGACATGACGCCATGTTGCGTCCAAATGCAGACGGTGTAATGCGTCATGAGCTCGCAGGTTGCCGTGGCGAGCTCGGGGCTACCCGGCACCATCCACGGCAGCACGCCGACACCTTGGGGAAACACGATGATGCCCTCGGTCATGACGCGCCACAGAGCACGTGTCCACGTGCGCGCCTGCGGTTCAAGCAGCGTCGAGAGTGCAATGACATGCGGGCAGTGCGCATGGTAGACCACACGATCAGCACCGTCACCGACACGCAGGGCAACCGCAAAAGCGGCCAGATGCGTCTCGAGCTCGCTCGAAGGATGGGCACCATCTTCGAAGCCCCAGCGAATGCGCCAGGCACTGCCATCGGCATCGAGTTCGATGACGCCACATCCACGTGAGCCATCATTTGCAAGGCTGCTCAAGTATGCACCCGAGGCGGTCATGAGGAAGTACATGCCGGCAAGCTCGGGGACAGGCTGCTTGAGCGCATGCCACACGTCCTCACGCTCGAATAGGGGCGCAAACATGCGCAGGTCTTCCTCGATCAGGCGATAGCTCAGATTGCCGCCATTGGCTTCATGCCAACCTCGCGCGGATGCCTCAGTGCATAGATTAACGAAACGCCACAGGCACGGAGGCCACGCAGCATGCATGGGCTCGTCGTATTGGACAGTCATTGATGCGATGCGCGAAACGCGACGCTAACCGATACGCGGCGGCGTGCTGACAGGCGGGATTGGTGGCACGAGCGGAGAGCCCACTGGTGGCGCCGCAGGAGCAGGGCGCGGAGCGGGAGAGGGCTGCGCCTGCGCGGCAGGCCGGGATGTCTGCGTTGGCTGCTCGGCATGGGCCTGCTTGGCGCTCTCAAAGAACTCGTTGCGCTGCTCGCGAGCCTCCTTGGCGGCATCGCCTTCTTCACCAAGCTCGCTTTGCAGCGAGGAAATCATCTGCTCGAAATACATGCAGAGCTGATTTTGCGCACCCTGGTTAAGTTTGCCAAAGATAATCTCGGGCATCTTTTGATCCGGAAGCTCGACGGCTTTGCCCTTGTCTGTAAGCCAGACAAGCATGACGCGTCTGTCGTCCGGGGAAGCGGAACGCTCGACATAGCCATCCCTCTCCATCTTACCCAGGACTTCGTTGAGAGAGGAAACGCGGATGCCCATGACAGTCGCCATCTCCTTCGTGCTTACGCCATCCTTCTGCTTGAGAAGCGCAAGGACACGACCGCGACCACGCGTTGTATCGCCAAGAGGGCCCAGCTTACTGGTGTTTTTGTTACGGACAGCTTCCACCATCTGGCGAATTAACATGTACTTGTCAAAAAGCTCGTCCTCACGACCCATGGCTTCCTCCATTTATATATGGTACCTGCAAATAACTATTATAAATTATACGGTGGCTGTACGAAATGTCAAGGAGCGCAGCGGTATCTTTCCCGCTTAGATGCTATATAATCACCAATTGCACGACCCATAGCGCAATTCGCATGGAAGGGAGTTCAAGGTGTACTACTCAAAAGAGATCGAGCTCATGTGCCCGGTCGCGAAAGGGGCCTATCATGGTCCCGCCCCCATCCCCGAAGAGGGCAAGTGGGTTCAAGCGAAGGAAATTTCCGACATCAGCGGCTTCACGCACGGCGTCGGCTGGTGCGCTCCGCAACAAGGTGCCTGTAAGCTCACCCTCAACGTCAAAGACGGCATCATCGAAGAAGCCCTGGTCGAGACCATCGGCTGCTCGGGCATGACTCACTCCGCCGCCATGGCAAGCGAGATTCTCCCCGGCAAAACGCTGCTCGAAGCCCTCAACACGGACCTCGTCTGCGACGCCATCAACACCGCCATGCGTGAACTCTTCCTGCAGATCGTTTATGGACGCACGCAGACTGCCTTCTCCGATGGTGGCCTTCCTGTCGGCGCCGGTCTTGATGACCTTGGCAAGGGCTATCGCTCGATGGTCGGCACCATGTACGGCACCAAGCTCAAAGGCTCGCGCTATCTCGAGCTCACGGAGGGCTATGTCACGCATATCGCACTCGACGAGAACGACGAGATCATCGGCTACGAGTACGTCAACTTCGGCAAGATGATGGATGCCGTCAAGAACGGCGTCGATGCCAACCAGGCAATCAAGGACGCAACGGGCAGCTACGGCCGATTCGACGAAGCAGCCAAGGTCATCGATCCGAGGAAGGAGTAGACCATGGCAGAGTTCGAAAACATGGACCATAGGCTCGACAAGATCAACGCAACGCTCAAGGAATACGGCATGGGCACCCTCGACGATGCCGAGAAGGTGTGCAAGGAAGCTGGCATGGATCCGCTTCCCTACGACATCGTCAAGAGCGTGCAGCCCATCTGCTTCGAGGATGCTGCCTGGGCATATACGGCTGGCGCCGCCATCGCCATCAAGAAGGGCGTCAAAAGCGCTTCCGAGGCAGCCAGTGCCATCGGTATCGGCCTGCAGGCCTTCACCACGCCAGGCTCCGTCGCCGATGATCGCAAGGTCGGTCTTGGCCATGGCAACCTCGGCGCGATGCTCCTGCGCGACGAGACCGAGTGCTTCGCCTTCCTGGCGGGCCATGAGAGCTTCGCCGCGGCAGAGGGTGCCATCGGCATCGTGAAGAACGCCAACAAGGCACGCAAGAAGCCGCTGCGCGTCATCCTCAACGGCCTCGGCAAGGATGCCGCCCAGATCATCAGCCGCATCAACGGTTTCACCTATGTGCAAACGCAGTTCGATTACGCCACGGGAAAGCTCAAGGTCGTCAACGAGACCCGCTACTCCGCAGGCGAGCGCGGCGACGTGCACTGCTATGGCGCCGATGACGTGCGCGAGGGCGTCGCCATCATGCACCATGAGGGCGTGGACATCTCCATCACGGGCAATTCCACCAACCCTACGCGCTTCCAGCATCCCGTCGCGGGCACCTACAAGAAGGAGTGCATCGAGCTGGG
>CABURF010000168.1 GCA_902493755.1 uncultured Coriobacteriia bacterium | reverse complement strand
AAGGTCCAGCCGTTACGCTTGCAAACCTCCTCGGCGAGGTCGAGATCGAGACCGGTGAACTCACCCGTCTCGGTGTCCTTGTAGCCATACGGCGGATAGCTCTGGTCGAAGCCGACGATGAAGACGCTGTCCGCCGGGGCATTGTCGGAAGCCGCGCTGCTCGAAGATGACGAGCTGCCACCACCACATGCGCTCAGCGCCAGGGCGCCAAAGCACAGCATGCAGCATGCGAGCACGATCGATACAATTCTCTTCTTCATGTTCTCTCCCTACATCACTCTAGCGTAGTAAAGTTTCGTACCGTGGCATTGTAGCCTAATTACGGTGTAGGTAAATCATGAATTCGCATGAAGCCATAAATCGCAGCGAACGGTAAATTCCATCAGATGGAGACCGGACGCCGTGACGCGCTCGTGCAGAACCCGTTCTCGGAAAGGCGTGGATGACGAAAATAGCCGATTGTGGCGTTTAAAACGGGGCAAAACGTATGCTCTCGTCAGAATACGACGAAAAGTGTTCGCTTGTGACACATGTGCTGTGCCACAAGCGCGAATACTCGTCAGACAAGCACGCGCAACGTGACACAATCGCGAATACCCGTCGGCTGAATGTTCGTGGCGAATCTGCCTCATCCCATAAGCAGCGCCTTGAGAAAGGCGATGCTTTTGAGCTCGAAACCCGCATGCTCGCACACCCACATGTGGGCAAGATCAAGCAGTTCGATTTCTGGATAGGATTCGATATCGGCAATCTGAGCAAAAGTCGAGAACAGCAACGCCTCGATCCAGGCCGCAGCCCGCAAGTCGATAGTCGTGCAGATTCCAAGCCGCCCAAGACAATCATTGCAGAGCGCGCCACCATAGCTCACATCGAAGGCCTTCACCTGCTCGATGGGCGTACCGCAAAGCGCGCATTCACGCGTTGCAGGTGCGAAGCCCTGCATGGCCATCGCCTTGAAAAGAAAGGCCGTGATAATGAACGCCGCCTTACGCGCCGGTAGGTCAGCTATGGTACGCATCGACGCCGCGCTCATCTCGTACATACGCTCGCCCAGGACAACGCCCTCGCGTCCAAGCTTCTCGAGAAACTCCGTCTCGACGCTTGCGGCTGCCGTACGCTCAAGCTCCTCGCGTATCGATGCGTTCGTGGCAATCGTCTTGACCTCACGTACGATATCGAGCGACTTCCCCTCATGCAAGAGCAGATCGGCTTCGGCAAATAACTCGAGACGCGCCCCAATGCGGTTACCAGGCTTGCGTAGCCCCTTGGCAACGGCACGTATCTGACGTCCGTCCCCGCCGAGCATGGTGACGATGGCATCGGTTTCTCCGAGCTTCGTGCGCTTGAGGACGATGCAGCGCTCGTTATAGGCCTTCGCCATAGCCAAATTTCCTGACCTGCGCGGCATTCTGGCGCCAGTCCTTCTTTACCTTCACCGTCAGGTCGAGATGTACCTGGCAGCCAAAGATGCGCTCGAGGTCCTCGCGCGCCTGCATACCGATCTGCTTGATCTTGCTACCCTTTGCGCCGATGATGATGCCCTTCTGGCTATCGCGCTCGACGTAGATGACCGCCCAGATGCGCATAAGGCGACGATCTTCGACGCGCTCGATGTCCTCGACGACGACCCCGACCGAGTGGGGAACCTCATCGAAGGTCGAGCGTAGGATCTTCTCGCGAATGAACTCGGCAACGAGCACCTCGTCGGAAAGATCGATACCCGTATCCTTGGGAAACCAGCGCGGACCCACGGGAAGCAAATCGTAGACAGCATCGATGAAGTCGTCGAGACCGCGGTTGTGCTTGGCGGAGACAACGACCTCGGCATCGAAGTCGCACAGGCCACGTGCCTGCTCGAGACGCTCGGCGATGACGGATTTCTTGACGAGGTCGGCCTTGGAGATAACAAGGAGCTTGTGACACGAAAGCTCGTTTATGTGGCCGGCAATCCACTCATCCCCCGTGCCAACAGGCTGCGATGCATCGATGAGAAACGCCACGACATCGACATCCGCCAGCGCCTGCAGGGCCGACTCATTGAGCTCGGCACCCAAGGCGTCCTTCGGCTTGTGGATGCCCGGTGTGTCAACGATGATCATCTGCATGTCATCGGTGTCGTATACCGCGCGGAAGCGGTGACGCGTGGTCTGCGGCGTTCGTGAGGTGATGGCGAGCTTGGTGCCCATGATATGGTTGAGCAGTGTTGACTTGCCCGCATTGGGTCGGCCGACGAGTGTCACAAAGCCGCTGCGAAAGGTCTCGGAATCGACTGGCACATACGTATCGTCGGCAATGCCTGCAGCTTTGAGCATCTCATCCAAATCGGACATGGTCTCTCCTTATTACGCAATGAGTTTTATGAGCGCCGGAATGAAGACGATGAGTCCGACGACTATCGAGGTAATCGCAAGCACGAGCACAGCGCCTGCGGCTGCATCCTTGGCTATCTCGATAAGGCGATCATAATCGGGGCTCACTTTGTCGCACAACGCCTCTATTGCCGTGTTGAGCACCTCGGCGGACACGACCATCCCGACGCAGATGATGACAGCACACCAGCCCCAGGGCTCGACCTGCAAGACCCAGCAGGCGATGAGCGCCGTGATCGCGAAGGCGAGATGCACCTTCATGTGAACTTCGCTCATAAAGGCCCTGCCGATGCCCACGAACGCAACGGCAAAGCTTTTGATCTGAGACTGGTTCTTCATCAGCGTATTCCCGTCAGACCATAGGCATCGAGAATCTCCTTCTCGAGGGCCTCCATCTCGAGCGCCTCGGCTTCTTCGATGTGATCGTAGCCAAGTAGATGCAGCAACGAATGCACGAGCATGAGCGACGCCTCCTGCTCGAGGGTCGTGCCAAATTGGGCACGCTGTCCATCAACAACATCCAGGGCAATAACGACATCGCCAATTTCGATGGGGGTACCTGGTTCGTATGTATCCCACGGATCATCGCACTCGAAGGAAAGAACATCGGTGGACCTATCAATACCTCGATACATGCGATTGAGATCGTGAATCTCGTCCGCATCAACCAAGCTTATCGAAACCTCGCAGGCATCAGGAGCATCCATGTGCTCGAGCGTGAAGCGCGCGAGTTTCTCGATGGATGCGTCATCCCAGGTTAGCGCACCACCACGGCTGTCGATGGTCACGAGCATGCTACTTTGACCTCTTGGAATCGTTATGCGTACCGCGAGCTGCTTCGTCATACGCGTGCACGATACGCGCAACGAGACTATGGCGCACGACATCTGCTCCGGTCAAATCGATGAAGGAAATTTCATCGATATCACTGAGGATATCACGCACGCCATGCAGGCCCGAGGCACCGCCTGGCAAGTCGACTTGCGTGATATCACCCGTGACGATCATTTTGGAGCCAAACCCCAGACGGGTGAGGAACATCTTGAGCTGCTCGGGCGTGGTGTTCTGTGCCTCGTCGAGAATGAGAAAGGCGTCATTAAACGTGCGGCCGCGCATGAAGGCGAGAGGGGCGATCTCGATGACGCCCTGCGAGATGAGCTGGTTGCCCTTCTCCATGTCGGTCAGGTCGAAGAGTGCATCATAAAGTGGGCGTACGTAGGGATCGACTTTCTCGTCAAGCGTGCCCGGCAAGAAGCCGAGGTTCTCGCCTGCCTCGACG
>CABURF010000167.1 GCA_902493755.1 uncultured Coriobacteriia bacterium | reverse complement strand
AGAATCCATGATTCGTCCTTTCTTGATGAGATAGTCGGGGCTTCATAATAACGCTAATAGCGGCGCTTAGCGGGTTTTCGCAAGTTCTTCTTGAATCGTCTCGTCAAAAAGCTCCGGGAAGCTCTTGAGCTTGAGCGTGAGAATGCGGATGAGCGACTGGTCGACGCGCTCCATAGGAATGCGGCCGCTCTTGATGGCATCCACCAGCCCTGCATAGGCGGCGTCGAATTCGGATGGCATGAGCGCGATGTCGCAGCCGGCCTCAATGGCCGCGACGCCCACGTCGCCCGGCGAGCAAAACTCGAGCAGTGCACCCATCCCGAGCGAGTCCGTCGTCACGACGCCATCGTAGCCAATCTCGTCACGAAGTATCCCTTGCACGATATCCGGCGAAATCGAGGCCGGAATGGCACTGCCCGTGATCTGCGGAAGCGATAGATGCCCCACCATCACCATGGGAACGCCCGCCACGATAGCGGCCACGAAGGGCGCAAGCTGCGCCGCGAGCTCCTCACGCGTCTTGTTGGAGTAGATCGAACTCGCGTGGCTGTCGTTCTCCGGATCTCCGATGCCGGGAAAGTGCTTGGCGCAACACAGGATTCCCTCGTCACCGAAGGCTTCGATTTGCGCTGTGGCCATGCGACCCACGAGAGACGCCTCGGCACCAAACGAGCGACGTCGCATGTTGCTGGACTCGCTCGTGGCGACATCGCATGAGGGAGCGAAGTCGACGTTAAACCCAAGGTCGCGCAGGGCGATGGCGATGGTGCGCGCAGTCTCGCGGGCCATGGCCACGTCACCGGTCGCGCCGATATCGCGGGCATCGCCGATGAATGGCGCGTCGAACCCCGGCTTACCGCCAATGCGCTGGACTGTTCCGCCCTCCTCGTCAACGCAAAGGAACGGTGGCGTCATGCCTAGCTTGCTTGCCGCGACCTGCGTCTCGGCAAGCATCGTGCTGGTCTGCGCGGAATCGACGATATTGCCGTCGAAGTAGGTGAGCCCGCAGACGGGACGCGCCTGTAGGCCCTCGCGAAAGGCGTCGTCAACTCCCAAGGAGAGTTCCGTGCCGCTGATCTGCTCAGGCGTCACGATGAAGAGCTGCGCGGCTTTCTCCTCCGCAGTCATCTCGTCGATGAGGACCCGCGCGAGGTCACGCTCGGGAAATGTGGGCGGTATTGGCCTTGGGGACGAACAGCCCGTAGCCGCAACACCGCAGATGGTGGCTGCCGCAAGGCCGCATGCTTCGAGAAATCGACGTCGGGTGAGGTTCATGGTTCCTGCCGAGGTGCGCGCCTACTCGGTCACGTGCTCCATGCCGAGCGAGAGAATCGACACAACATGATCGTCAGCCAGCGAATAGAAGACTTCCTTGCCCTGGCGATGGTCGATGACGAGATTGCCCTGGCGCAGCATACGCAGGTGATGGCTCACGGCCGCGGCGCTCATGTTCATCTGGGCGGCAACATCGCCCACGCATTTTTCGCCATCGAGCAGAATGTTGAGAATCTTCACGCGCGTGGGATCGGAGAACATCTTGAAGAGACCGGCCAGGTCGGTCATGAGTTCGTCATTTTGCTTATCAGCCGCTTGGGCAGCCATCGGGTGCCTCCCGCATTATCGGATGCGAGTATTGTACCCGATAGCTCCAAAATGAGACATTTACTCAGAGACGTTGTCTCATTTTGCGCGCAGAAGACGCATAGCGTTGAGGACGCAGAGCATGGCGACACCGGTATCGGCGAAGACCGCCATCCACATGTTGGCAATGCCAAGAGCACCGAGCAGGAAAACCGCAAACTTCACGGCAATCGCCAGCACGACGTTTTCGCGAGCATTGGCAACCGTCCTGCGCGAGAGCTTCACCGCATCGGCGATGCGTGCCGGATTATCGTCCATGAGCACGATATCGGCCGCCTCGATAGCCGCGTCTGAACCCATGGCCCCCATGGCAACGCCAACATCACAGCGGGCGAGCGCCGGGGCATCGTTGATGCCATCCCCCACAAACGCGAGCGTTGCCTTGGTATCGCGATTGTCCTGCTCGAGTAGCTCCTCGACACAGGTGAGTTTGTCACCTGGCAGCAGCTGCGCGAAGACTTCATCAAGGCCAAGCTTTGCGGCGATGCGCTGGGCGACGGGTTCCTTGTCGCCCGTAAGCATGACGGTCTTGCGCACACCAAGCTCTTTGAGACGCTCGATTGCCTCACGTGCCTGGGATTTCACCTCATCGGAGACCACTAGATAACCCAAATAGGCGCCATCGAGCGCCACGTGAATGACGGTTCCGGGCTGCCCATCGTTTGTCCAGACGATGCCTTCGCGGTTCATGAGTTTGTCATTGCCCACGCAGATTGCGCCCTCGATGCACTGAGCGCACAATCCGTAACCGGGGACCTCGGTCACGTCGTCATGATGCTCGGGCATGTTCAGAGTAGGAGGCACACCCAGACGCTCGGCGTATGCGTTACAAATGGATTGCGCGATGGGATGCGTTGAGTTTTGCTCCACGTGCGCAGCCAACCCAAGCAGGCGCTCAGACGTAATCCCCTCGGCAGGGACAATCTCCTCGACATGAAACTTGCCCTTCGTGAGCGTGCCGGTCTTGTCAAAGACGACGGTCTGGACGCGCGCCAGCTGCTCGAGGTAGTTGCCACCCTTGGCAAGAACACCCCGACGCGACAGGCTGCCGATGCCGCAGTAAAAGCTCAGTGGAATCGAAATCACGAGCGCGCAGGGACACGAGATGACGAGGAAAACGCAGGCTCTTTCGATAAAGTCGGCCCATATGGCCGCATTGGCGGGCCCGAGCACGAGCGGCGGAACAACAGCGAGCAGGAGCGCCGCGCCCACGACAATGGGCGTATACACACGAGCGAAGCGGCGAACGAAAAGTTCGGTTTTTGCCTTCCTGGAAGCGGCGTTGCTCACCATATCGAGTACGCGCGAGACGGCAGAATCCTCGAATGGCCTGGTCACGCGCACACGTAACGTCTCCGTACCATTGACGAAGCCGGCGAGAACCTCTTGTCCCGGCTCAAGGAAGCTCGGCGTCGACTCGCCCGTGAGCGCGGAAGTATCGAGCTCGCCCGCCCCCCGCACGATGACGCCATCGAGGGGCACGCGTTCCCCGGCAGCAATGACGATGATATCTCCCACCTGAATGTCCTCGGGATTAGCGCGCACGATGGCACCCGCGCGATCAACGTTTGCATATGTCGCCTTGATTTCGACAAGCGAGGAAATCGATTTGCGCGAGTTATCGACCGCCCGATCTTGAAACCACTCGCCCACTTGGTAGAACAACATGACGGCAACGGCTTCTGCCGCCTCGCCAATGGCAAATGCCGCGATGGTTGCCACCGCCATGAGGAACTGCTCGTCAAGCAACTCGCGACGAGCGATGCCCTTGGCGGCACCGATGAGGACAGGCAGGCCAACCAGCAGATAGGGGACGAGGAAGATTGCATACTTAACCCAGACGGCGTCCATGATGCCAAGGGGATTGGCAAAGTTGACGGCAAGACCCGCCACATAGATGCAGGCAGTCATCACGATGAGTCTAAGGGTAACCTCCCATCCGCCACCTTCGTCATGGCAGTGGCAGTGCCCGTCATCATGCACGTGATCATGACCGTGATCATGACCG
>CABURF010000166.1 GCA_902493755.1 uncultured Coriobacteriia bacterium | reverse complement strand
CCGCAATGTCAGCCACTCCCACCGTGTGACCAACAGGGTCTTTCGTCCCAACATCCAGAAGGTCACCATCAAGGACGCCAAGGGCCATGTTCGCAAGGCAAACGTTTGCACGAGCTGCCTGAAGGCCGGCAAGGTCACCCGCGCCTAGTCTTCGTGCATATATGCGTTACCTCGAGAGGCCCTGATGGGCCTCTTTTGCATACATGACCATCATCTGCAAAGGAGCCATGCATGAGTAGTTTTCAGGAAACCGCCAAAGAGCTCATCGACAAGGGCAGCGAGTTCGTGTCAGGGCTTGCGTCGACGGCGGGTGATGTGGCGGCTAAGGCCAAGATCAAGATGAAGATTGCCGACTTGGTGCTTGAGGAGAACAAGCTCATGCAGCAGCTTGGCCGTGATGTCTACGAGCAGTTGGCAGATGATGCGGAGTTTCGCGCATCGCATGCCGAGCTCATAGCTCGCATCGAGGAAAACGCCGCTCACAAGCAGGCATACGAGGACGAACTTGCGACCATGAGTGCGACTGTCGAGGATGCGCAAGGCCCGGACGACCCGCAGCCCATCGATGTCGATGCCATCGTCGTGAGCGACGAACCTGTCGCAAGCGGAGACCAGACGAATGAAAGGGACGGCAAGTAATGCGATACAAGGCGCCGAAAGGCACTCAGGATCTTATCTTTGACCGCGCAGGTGCGTGGCTTGAGTTCGTCGCACGTGCAAACGAAGTGTTTTCCGCCTACGGCTACGAGCCCATCCAGACGCCGATTTTCGAGAGCACCGAGCTCTTCACGCGCAGCGTGGGAGAGACGAGTGACGTTGCCAGCAAGGAGCTCTTCTCGGTACGGTCGATGGGAGCCATGCAGGCAATGCGCGAGGGTGCCACGCTCAAGAGCGACCAGGTTCTCTCGCTGCGTCCCGAGGGCACGGCGGGTGTCGTGCGCGCCATCGCCGAGCACGCCCTCGTGCCGCAAGGCGCGGCTCCGGCAAAGCTCTGGTATGCAGGGCCGATGTTTCGCGCCGAGCGTCCGCAGAAGGGACGCTATCGCGAATTCAGGCAGGTGGGTGTCGAGTGCCTTGGCGCCACCGAGCCAATTGCCGATGCCGAGATGATCATCATGTGCATGCGCTTCTTCGCCGCGCTCGGCATTCCCGCCGAGCAGATGACGCTGCTCATCAACTCGATGGGTAACGAGTCATGTCGCCCCGCTTACACGCAGGCGGTGCGCGATTACGAGGCCGAGCACGCCGACGAGCTCTGCGATGAGTGCAAGCGTCGCATCGATGCCAATCCGCTGCGTTCCTTCGACTGCAAGAACGAGACGTGCAAGCATGTCATGGACGACGCTCCGCGCTTTTCGGACTACCTGTGCGAAAGTTGCTCCGATCGCTTCGAGCAGGTCAAATCGTGCTTGGATGCCGCCGGTATCTCGTACGTGGAAGATCCCCGTCTCGTTCGCGGCTTCGACTATTACACGGGCACCGTTTTCGAGGTGCAGGTTACGGCTGGCCTGGGAACGCAGACTGCCATCGGTGGTGGCGGTCACTACGACAAGCTCATGGGCGAGATTTCGGGCAAGGACCTGCCGGGCCTCGGCTTTGCCGCTGGCTTTGAGCGCATTCTGCTCGTACTCGAGGAGCTCGGCATCGGTCTTGCGCCCGAAAATCGTCCCTTCGTCTACGTCGCGCTTGCAGACGCCGCACTTGTCGAGGACGCCTTCGCCATCGTGCAGACTCTGCGTGACGCGGGTATCGCCGCGCAGATGGACATGCAAGGCCGTTCGCTCAAGTCGCAGTTCAAGGTCGCCGGCAAGACGCAAGCGGCCTACGTGCTCGTCATCGGACCCGACGAGCTGGCCTCGGGCACGTGCGTTGCGCGCAACATGGATACGCACGAGGAGATATCCGTATCACTCGATACCATTGCCGAGGATATGGCGCGTTTGCTCTAGGTACGCTTGGCGAAATGCCCCTCGCGCGGGCTCGCCGCTTGTTTCATAATAGCTACCTTGTGATAAGGAAAGGCGCGGTCTTCCACTGTCTATGGCGGACCGCATGATGAAGGAGGGCATACAGTGCCTGAGGATTTTGCAAACGAGTATTCCATGCACACGCATACCTGTGGCGAGCTGCGCCGCGCGGACATTGGCCAGACGGTGACGCTTACTGGCTGGGTCGCCCGCAGACGTGACCACGGCGGTCTCATCTTCGTCGATTTGCGCGACCGCATGGGCATCACGCAGGTCGTCTTCGATCCCGACACCGCCAAGGATTGCTTCGAGCTGGGTGAGAGGATGCGTCCCGAGTGGGCCATCGAGATTACTGGCTTCGTGCGCGAGCGTCCCGAAGATACCGCCAACCCCGATTTGCCCACGGGCGAGATCGACGTGGTCGTGAACGAGTGCACGATTCTCAACGAGTCCGCCACGCCGCCCTTCCCGCTTGACGATGATATCGACACCGACGAGCTCACGCGCATGAAGTGGCGCTATCTCGACATGCGCCGCACGCCCGTTGCCGAGGCCCTACGCCTGCGTGACACCGTCACCTGGTCGATTCGCAATGCCCTGCACGAGCGTCTCTTCGTCGAGGTCGAGACCCCGATCCTCGGCAAGTCCACCCCCGAGGGTGCACGTGACTTCATCGTGCCGTCGCGAACCAATCCCGGCCACTTCTACGCGCTTCCCCAATCGCCGCAGCTCTTCAAGCAGCTTACGCAGATTGGCGGCATCGAGCGCTATTACCAGGTCGCGCGTTGCTTCCGCGACGAGGACCTGCGCGCCGACCGTCAGCCCGAGTTCACCCAGGTTGACATCGAGATGTCGTTCGTCACCGAAGATGACGTCATGCAAATGATGGAAGACGTGCTTACCGAGGTCTTCAAGGCCGTCGACATCAATGACGTGAGCTTCCCGCTCGATCGCGTACCCTACGCCGAGGCCATGGCCCGCTATGGCACCGATCGCCCGGACCGCCGTTTCGGGATGGAACTCATCGACATCTCCGATATCGTCAAGGATTGCGGCTTCAAGGTCTTCTCCGGTGCGCTTGCCAATGGCGGCGTGGTCAAGGCCATCAACGCCAAGGGCGCGGGTGATTGGCCGCGCGCGCAAATCGACAAGCTGGGCGACCTGGCGCTCGAGTGGGGCGCCAAGGGCATGGCCTGGATCCAATTCCGCAGCGAAGGCAAGGTCAATAGCCCCATCACCAAGTTCTTCACCGAAGATGAGATCGAGGCGATCAAGACGGCGCTTGACGTCGAGCCGGGCGACCTCGTCATGTTCGGTGCCGATAGCACGAGCGTCGTAAACGAGGTGCTCGGCAACATGCGCCTGCATATGGCGCACGCCATGAACCTCATTGAGCCGGGCACGCATGACCTGTGCTGGGTTGTGAACTTCCCGATGTTCCGCTACGACGAGGACGAGAAGCGCTACGCCGCTGAGCATCATCCGTTCACGCGTGTGCGCGACGAGGATCTCGACAAGATCGAGAGCGATCCGCTTGCCTGCGGCAGCTACTCCTACGACATCGTCATGGACGGCTTCGAAATGGGTGGCGGTACGATTCGTATTCATACTCCGGAGCTACAGCGTCGCATCCTGCGCCAGATCGGCATGACCGATGAACAGATTGACGAGCAATTCGGATTCCTCATCA
>CABURF010000165.1 GCA_902493755.1 uncultured Coriobacteriia bacterium | reverse complement strand
GCTGTGTATTGTACCCGCCGACGCATCATCGCGCCCCTGTCATTTCGAGCGAAGGCGCGAAGCGCCGGAGTCGAGAAATCTCGTTGCCAGGGGGCATGCGGCCCCGCTGCACCTGCCATGCGCGCTTTTTGCGAATGTCTAGGATTCGCGGGAATTCCGTGCGCATGCATGACGGAAGTCTAGGATTCACGTGCTCGAATCCTAGACTTCCGTGGTTTTTGCGCGTGCGGTTCGTAATTCAGCGACGCCGTGCGCCCTATAGCGTCCACTGCTCCTGATCGGTGTGGAGCAGCTCGTGGGCCAGATGCGAGAGCGGTTTGCCCAGGAACTCCTCGTAGCACGTGGCCACGTTGGGGTTCTCGTGGCTGAAGCGCGTCGGGCGCGTGCGGTCCAGGGCGTAGAGCGTCTGACCGCGCTCGCCTGCCATCTCGCGTGCTTCGTGGATGGGCTGGCCACCACCGCCGGCACAGCCACCCGGGCATGCCATGACCTCGACGAAGTCGTACTCGACCTCGCCGGCATCGATGGCTGCCAAGAGCTTCTCGGCATTTGCCAGGCCGCTTGCCACCGCGATGCGCACCTCGCTGCCGCCCAGGTCGAAGGTCTTTTCCTTCCAACCATCCAGGCCGCGCACTTCGGTGAAGGCGTCGGGGTCGGGATTGGTGCCGTTGACGAGATAGTAGGCGCTTCGCAGCGCGGCTTCCATGACGCCGCCGGTCGCGCCGAAGATGACGGCGGCACCGGAGCCCTCGTTCATCGGGTCGTCGAAGGGCGTCTCGTCGAGCGCAGCGACGTTGACGTGCATGAGGCGGATGAGCCTGCCGAGCTCGCGCACGGTGAGCACCGCGTCGACGTCCGGCTCGGTCTCGCGCACCATTTCCTCGACGGCGGCCTCGTACTTTTTGGCAACGCAGGGCATGCATGACACGTTGAAGATGCGCTTGCCCATCGGCGCCGATGCCGCGAAGCCCGTCTCGGCGTCTGCTGCCATGGCAGCACCATCATTGGTGCCGGTGCCGACGGGGTTGGTATCCACCCCAATGCCCAGGCCCGCGCCTTCGCGTACGCCTTCGAGCACGTGCGTGCCCTCCCTGGGTGGCACCATGCCGAGCTTGGGACCGACGTACTCCTTGAGCAGCGCGCCAAACATCTGCTGTGGCGACTTGGCACTCGAGAGGTGGGCGAGCTTGTCGGGATGATTGATCTTGAGGTAGCGCACCCAGCCTGGGCAGCATGACGTGAACATGGGCATCTCGCCTTGACCACCGAGACGCTCGAGCAGCTCGCTGCCCTCTTCCATGATCGTCATGTCGGCACCGAAGTTCGTGTCGAAGACGTAGTCGAAGCCAAGCGCGCGGAAGGTGGCCGCCAGGCGCCCCTCGGTCGCGAGCTCTGCCGGCAGGTCCAGCGTCTCGCCCCACGACGTGCGCACCGCCGGGGCGACCTGTACCGCGCACACCACATCTGGATCGGCAAGTGCCTCGAGTACGGTGTCGACGTCGTCGCGCTCGCGCAACGCGCCGGTGGGGCAGTGGGTGACGCACTGGCCACAGAGCGTGCAACCCGCCTCGTCGATGGACAGGCCATCACGCACGCCCACGTCCAGGCGCGTGGCGCGGTTCTTGATGTCCCATACGTCGCAGCCCTGGATCTTGCTGCACACCTGCACGCAGCGCAGGCAGCGCACGCACTTCGAGCTATCGCGGATGAGCGGGAAGTCGGCGTTCCAGGGCGTGAAGGTCGGCTCCTTTTCGTAGGGGACGTCGAGGATGTTGAGTTGCTGGGCAAGGTCTTGCAGCACGCAGTTGCCGTTGCGCACGCAGGTCGCGCATTGCACGTCGTGCTGGGAGAGCAGAAGCGACACGTTGACGCGGCGCGTCTCGAGCACGCGCGGGGTATCGGTGCGGATGACCATGCCCTCCTCGAGCGCGGTGTTGCAGGCGGGCACGAGGCGCTCGATGCCCTCGATCTCCACGACGCACACGCGGCATGCGCCGATGTCACTTATACCCTCGAGTCCGCAGAGTGTGGGCACGTAGTTGCCCGAGGCGAAGACGGCATCGATGACCTTGGAACCTTCTGGGAGCGCGATGGGCGTTCCATTGACCGTTGCGTTTACCATGAGAACTCCCTCCCTCCACGAAACGCGCCTAAGCCGAACTTGTCGCAGCGCAGGCAGCGGTTGGACTCCTGGGCAGCTTCCTGGTTGGTGAGGCCGCGTTCCATCATCGCGAAGTCGCGGCGGCGCGCCTCGGCGCTACGCTCGGTCGTGTTGGAGCGGCCGCAGGGCATGCGGTCGGCAGCGTGGGGAGCCGGGACCTCGACGTCCTGCTTGATGACGTGATCATAGCCGAGGAAATCGTCGATGTTGCGCGCGGCGGCTTTGCCGGCGGCGATGGCGCGGATGACCGTTGCCGGACCGCTTTCGCAATCTCCGCCGCAGAACACGCCTCTCATGCCCTCGACCTGGCCGAACGAACCGGTCACGACTTGGCCCCACTCGACGGGGAGCTCCTCGCTTCCCAGGTCGGACGCGCCGACGGCCTGGCCCACGGCCATGAGCACGCGGTCGCATTCGATCGCCTGGGGCGGCTTGTCGGCCTTGACGGGCTTGGGACGCCCACGGTCGAACTGCCCGATGATCTGGGGCTGGACCTCGAGGCCCGTGACGCAGCCATCCTTCTCGATGACGCGCAGCGGGGCGGCAAGCTCCATGATCTCGCATCCTTCGGCGATGGCACCGTCGATCTCCTCGCGTTGCGCCGTCATATCCTCGATGCGACGGCGATAGACGACGGTGACGGACTCGGCGCCCAGGCGCAGCGAGGTGCGGGCCACGTCCATGGCAACGTTTCCGCCGCCCACGACAACGATGCGTTGACCGGCGAAGTCGTGCATGAAGCCGTCGCCGATGGCGCGCAGCATCTCGACGGCCGAAAGTACGCCCTCGGCGTTCTCGCCCTCGATGCCGAGCGTCTTCTCGTTATGCGCTCCAATGGCGATGTAGACGGCGTCGAAGTCACGGCGAAGTTCGCCCAGGGTCACGTCGTTGGGTACGGTCGTGCCCATGCGCAGCTCGATGCCCTGCGAGACGATCCAATCAATCTCGCGCTCGAGCTCGGGGCGCGGGAAGCGGTAGGCGGGGATGCCGTAGCGCATCATGCCGCCCAGGTGCTCGCGCTGCTCGAACACGACGGGGGAGTGCCCCATGAGCGCGAGGTAGTAGGCGCAGGTAAGTCCTGCCGGACCGCCGCCGATGACGGCAACGCGCTTGCCGGTGGCAGGGTAGTGGAAGGGCTTCGAGAGCTTGCTGGGCTCGCTCGCGTCGTCGACGAACATTTCCGGTGCGTTATCGACCGCATAGCGCTTGAGGGCGCGGATGTTGATGGCGTCGTCCACCACGCCGCGCCGGCAGGCGAGTTCGCAGGGATGCTCGCAGATGAGGCCGCAGGCAAGCGGGAAGGGGTTGTCCTTGCGGATGAGACGCACGGCATCGTCGTAACGGCCCGCATGGACCAAGGCGACGTAGCCCGGAATGTCGACGTGGGCGGGGCATGCCGCGCGGCAGGGCACGGCGTTGCGCGCGCCGGCCGTGCAACGACCTTGCGTGGCATGGGAGACGAAGTCGTCGCGAAAGCCCTTCACGGCCCGTAGGACCATGGCGCCGGCC
>CABURF010000164.1 GCA_902493755.1 uncultured Coriobacteriia bacterium | reverse complement strand
TCACCGCCCAACTCGACACGTATACCCTGCTCGCGTAGACGAGCGGCCTGCGCGAAAAGCTCGTAGGGATCGTCGCCACAGAGCGTCTCCTGCGCACGCGTATCCGGCGGTGTGGCACCTTGAGCCTCGATGGCGGCCAAGACGCGTTCCAGCCCGATGGCAAAGCCGGCAGCCGGCTCGTTGCGTCCAAAGGCGGCAAGCGTGGTGTCGTAGCGTCCGCCGCTTGCAAGCGAGGCCGGTACTTGCGGCGCATATGCCTTGAAGACGAGGCCGGTGTAATAGTCAAAGGACGAGACGATCGAAAAATCGACGATGAGTTTGCCACTTTGCGTGTTAGCGATGACCAGCTCGTAGGTCTTCTCGAGCTCTGCAAGCCCATCGACACACCCAAGCGGCTCGCAAATCGCGCGGCAGGCCTCGAACGCCTCGGCACCACCGCGTATGCGTGCGAGTTGGGCAATGGCTTGCCCATACGTCGGCTTGACGCCCTCGGCGCAACTGAGCGCGTCCACGGCAACCATATCGGACTTGTGAAAGGCACGCAGCACCTGGTCACGCCAGGCATCCTCGTCGCTTGCCGCGCGTACAAGGGCATTGAGCACGCCAACGGTACCAATGGCGACCGTGTAGTCACGCACGCCCGCCGCCGCAAGCGCCTCCATGCACACGCTCAGGACCTCAGCATCGGCAATATAGCCCGCGCGTCCGATGAACTCGATGCCCAACTGCGTGAACTGGCGCTCCTGACCATACGTTGAGGCGCGCTCGGTGAAGACAGGTTCGCGATAATAGAAGCGAAACGGTCCAGATTTGTCAGCAAGGCGCGTCGCGGCCAAGCGCGCCACGGGAATGGTAACGTCCGGACGCAACACGACGAGGTTGCTGTCGCTGTCAAAGAAACGAAACGGCGCCTCGGCACTCGTCGTAAACTGCGCGGCCGTATTGTCGAGGCTACGCGCTTCGTCGAGCACGGCGGCAAGCTCCACAGCCGGCGTCTCGATAGGCTGGTAGCCCCATAGCTCAAACTGCCTGCAAACGGCATCGCTCGTCGAGCGTCGCCATGCTGCCTCGGTGGGCAGCACGTCACGAAAGCCGCGCGGCGTTTTGGGAATCATCGTGCGTTCTCCTTCAAATCGCGTGATTGCACACTATAGCGCAATATCCATCACTCTATCACAGTAGAGTGATGGAGTATACCTATTATTTCTGCAGTTGGGTTATACCTCGACAATGTTGCACGAGGACACAATGCGGCAGAGCTCGTCCTCGGCTGCCTCGCTCAGCAGCACGGCGCTCGTCCCCTCAATTGCGACATCGGGCACACGTTGCGCCCTGTCGCTCAGCTCGAATGGCACCTCAACCTCGGCATCGCCCGACACGAGCATGCGATCGATATGTTCAAGTTCGGCCTAGCACACCTCGAGCAGGCGTCCCATGGCATCCTTGGCGCTGACACCATCGGGAACGGCGCAAACCGAGAGCTTGTCCTTGCTACCGTACACAAGCACGATGCCGGACGCACCGCGCGAACCCGTGTTGACAATGAGCTGCGGCTTGTCGGCGCCGAGTATGTCGATGGCAAGCAGATTGCAGATGACGTCACCGCCTACCTCGGCGGCAAGGCACGGCACGAAGTAGGCCTGCCCAACGGCAATCGAGTTCGCGCCTGCGAGCATGTACTCAACATCGCGGCCGAAGTCTCCCAGCTCCTCCTCAAGGTCATGCAGAAGCTCGGGCTGCTCGAGACCGGCAACCTTGCTTTCCATTGCCGTCGTACCGCTCACGACGGCAATGTTGATCTTGGAGAGCGGAACCTGCGCTTGCTCAGCAAGCTCATCGAGCACATCGGCCAGCGTGTTCTTGAGCTTCATGCCAGAAAGCGAAGCAAAATCGCCTGATTTTTGCAGAGTAGCGAGCAGCTCGTTTGTCTGAAGATTGTAAATGCGGCAGATAACGAAGTTTGCGCCAACGTATGCGGCGACACCGTATCCCGACCCGGCACCCTCGTCGGAAGAAAGAAAGCGTTCGAGGGCATCCGAACACCCGATCGTCTGGAACATCTTGTCTGTTTTCCCCGCTTCTTCCATGTGGCCTAGTTTAATAATCTGTGTGTTAGCAGCGGCAAATACGTGTAAAAAATCGGTTTACGCGTATTATTCGCCGACGAACGACATAGGCAACCTTTATCGTTTTTTCGCAAGCTTCTCAAGCTCGTCAAAATGTTCCATCACCAGGCGCGTGCCAGCGTCTCCACAGTGCGGCAACGCGCACGCGGAGCAGTCCTTTATGCCAGCATCGGTATAGACGAAATCCCCGCCGCACTGCGGCCCGAGAGCGTAAAGCGGGCAATAGCAAAACAGGCAGTTGAACTCACTCGGGGCAATGCCCTCATGACAGGGGAAGTACGTGCATGACTCGTGCGAGAAAAACGGATACTCGTATGTCGATTCTTGACTCATGCGAATTATTCTACCTCCCCATCTCACATGCAGCACCGATTATGTGCGCTAGAATGAGTTTCTCACCCCTATCCGGAAAGGATGTCCGCCCGATGCAATGTCTCGACCAAATCCGCGAACGCATCATCGCCACCGTGTCCACCGTCAAAGAGACCACGCCGCTTGCGGGCTCCATTACCAACTACGTAACCGTTGACTTTGTTGCAAACGCGCAGCTTGCAGCTGGTGGATCTGCCGCAATGGTCTATCTGCCCGACGAAGGCGAGGCCCTGGGCGCACAATCCGGAGCGTTCTACATCAACGTTGGTACGCTGCTGCCCTCCCACGAGGAAGCAATGTGTCGCACTGCAACTGCCCTGTGCGAGCACGAAATCCCCTGGGTGCTCGACCCCGTCGGCATTGGTCTGGGCGAGGTGCGCGGACGCATCCTTGCACACATGAAGGAACACACGCCCACCATCATTCGCTGCAACGCCTCCGAGGCTATTGCGCTTGCCAAGCTCTGGGGACTTGAAGGTAATTATGCAACAAGTGGCGTTAAAGGCGTCGACTCCACCGACAGCGTCGATGGCGCCCGTGACGCTGCCATCACGCTTGCTCGTCACATCAAAGGCGCTGTCGCCGTATCCGGCCCCGTTGATCTCATCACTGATGGGAAGCTGGTTGCATATTCACAAGGCGGCTCGCCTCTCATGGAGAAGGTGACCGGCTTCGGTTGTGCGCTCGGCGGTGTTGCCGCTGTCTATGCGGCCTGCGCCGACTCCTTCACCGCAGCCCTCACTGCAAGCGCCGCTTTCAATCTCGCCGCAACCCGATCAGCCACTCGAACAGACGCACCCGCAAGCTTCAAGGTTGCCTTCCTCGACGAGCTGTATCGCGCCACGCCTGATGACATCGCCGCTAATCCCCTAATCCTTGAGGAGGCATAGCATGAACGCGCTTGTTGCCGTCGCCATTGCACCTTTCGGCGAAGGTGAGGAGCTGTCCGAATACGTCGCCGAGGTCATCCGCGTCATCCGCGACTCGGGCCTCCCCTACAACACGACGTCGATGTTTACGGAAATCGAAGGAGAGTATGACAAGGTCATGCAAGTTGTGAAAGACGCGACCTTCGTTCTGGCCGAGCGCGGTATCCGCACCGAGGTCATCCTCAAGGCCGATATCCGCCCTGGTCACACAAATACCATGACGAGCAAGGTCGCCAAAATCGACGCTATCCTCG
>CABURF010000163.1 GCA_902493755.1 uncultured Coriobacteriia bacterium | reverse complement strand
CCCTCGCCAAACCAGCCAAGGGCAACCAGATAGCCACGCTCGAAGTCGTTCGTGGTGTAGTGGTGATTGTTCGCGAACTCATTGGGATTGTAGACGCGATACAGCGGCACCGCATGATTGGGATCGGAATACCAGCCGATGCCCTCGTCATTCCAACCGGCAGCGATGAGGCTGTCGCGTTCGACGGTCGAGAGCGTGTAGTGGTGCTCGCCCGCGTTCGGGTTGTAGAGACGATAGACCGCATCGCCGGTCTTGGGCGCCGTCCAACCCTGTCCCTCGTCGTTCCAACCCACGCTGATCAGATGCTGGCGCTCGACCGTGCTGGCCGTGAAGAAGTGCTCGCCAGAATTGGGGTTGTAGAGGCGATACATGGCAGTGGACTCTACCTGCGCGGGCTTATCGGGATTGTCCGGCGTATCGGGGGTGTCGGGGTTATCCGGATTGTCGGGATTGTCCGGCTCATCCGGCGTGTCGGGCTTGGGGGCTTCGACGATTTCGTAGCTAGCCTCGAGGGCGCCCGTGTAGTTGCCCTTGCCGGTCACCTTGATGGTCTTCTTGCCGACCTTCACGCGGTCGCTCGGCAGCGCCACATCATAATCGGTGCCTGCCTTGAGCGTCTTGTCACCGCATTTCACGGTCACGGTTGGGGTCTTGTCCTTGCCGTCGTAGGTGAATTTGGTGGCAGAGAGCTCCACCCTGCTGATAGCGGCAGGAGCAATCTCGTAGCTTGCCTCGACCTCGCCTATATAGTTGCCCTTGGCGATGGCTTTGGCGGCCTTGGTGCCGGCGGTGACGCGATCGGTGGGAAGCGTCAGCTCGTAGTCGGTGCCGGCAACGAGCGTCTTGTCGCCTGCCTTGACCGTAATAGCAGGCGTCTTGTCGGTGCCGTCGTAGGTGAACTTGTCAGCAGAAAGCTCGATCGTGTCAATGCCGGCTGCAACAATCTCGTAGCTCTCCTCGAGCGCGCCCTCGAAGTTGCCCTTTGCAGTGACCTTCACGGTCTTCGTGCCGATGTTGGTGATGTCGTCCGACGTGGCAACGTCGAAGTCGGTCTTTGGGTCGAGCACGAGCTCGCCTGCCTTGACGGTAAGGGCGGGCACTTGCTCGGCGCCATCGTACGTGAGCTTGTCGGCGTCGAGGGTGAGGTCGGTGATAGGAGCGGCGGTGATTTCGTAGTCGATGGTTTGCGCAGCACCCAACATTTACAGCATCGGTGGGGGCCACTACGGCATAATCTGTTCCCTCCACGAGTGTTCTATCGCCGCTCTTCACAACCACGATTGGCGTCTTTGCGGTTCCGTCATAAGTGAAGACAGTCTCATCTGGCGCTGCAAAGGTAAAGGTCATCTCACGAGTATAAGTACTCTCAATCCCATTGCGCTCTGTTGCGATCTGATGTGCAGTATATGCAACTCCATCATCCGACGATTTCCAGCTTCCCGCAGGTAACGCACTTGTTTCGCCTACAAAAGCAAACGTGCCGCCAAGCATTACCTCCGTGAGAGCCTCGCAATCACCGAACAAGAAGTTCATGCTCGTCACATTCGCAGTGTTGAAGCTCGAGAGATTCAGCGTCTTAAGTGCAGCGCAGTCGGCAAACATGCTGTCCATGTCCGTCACGTTTGTGGTGTTGAAGTTCGAGAGATCGAGAGCGGTAAGCGAAGCGCAACCCTCGAACATGCGGGCCATGGTTGTTGCGCTTGCCGTGGCGATGTTCGTCAAATCAAGACTTTCGAGAGCAGCGCAGCCGGAAAAGACGCCACTCATATCCGTAACGTCCTTCATGCCGAGCGCGGGTAACTTAAGCGTGGCCAGGGAACCGCAGCCGGAGAACATGTCTTTCGCAGCCGTGACGCTTCTCATATCGAACCCGGAAAGATCGAGAGAGGTAAGTGCCGCACAACCAGCAAACATGGACTGAACATTCGTGAGAGCGGGAGTCGTGAGACCCGCAAGGCCGAGCTCTCTAAGCGAGGAGCAGCCAGCGAACATGCTCTGCATATCGACAGCGCCGGTGATGTCGATGCCTGCGATGTCGAGCTCCGTAAGCGCAGCGCATCCTTCGAACATGCTCTGCATGTTTTCAACGGATGCAGTCGAGATGCCTTTGATGTCAAGATCCTGGAGCGTGGTGCATCCTTTGAACATGGAATCCATTCGCTCAACCTTCGAGGTGTCCAAATCTGTAACATCGATGTAGGCGAGTGAGGAGCAGCCCTCAAACATGGAACTCATATTCTTGGCATTTGCCGTATCAAGCTTATCGATACCTGCATAAACCAAAGAGGTGCAGTTTTTGAAGAGACCGTGCAGGATCTGTCCGCTCGATACGCCCCGATCAATGCGCACGATCTTGATGTCGGCTGCATGGCCGTCCCAGTTAGGAGCATCCCAGACATCATCAAGCAACCCACCAGATTCACCGGGGGCAATAACAAGCATGCCACTAGCGTCAATCGTCCATGTACACTGCCCAATCGTGCCCTCGGCAATGGGGCCGGGAGTCGGGTCGGCCGGATCGGTCGCATCCTCCGCAGGCTGCACCTGCGGCTCTGCCGGATTGGCAAACGCTGCCGCTGGCACGAGGCTCGTGACAAGCGCAAGCGCAAAGGCACACGCAGCGAGCTTGCGCAGGATTTCCATGGACTGTCTCTTAATCATGGCTGACCTCCCAGAATTAGGAACTCATCTCTTCACGATGTATTTGCCTGACCGGATGGTGCCTGCGACCGCCCCCCCCCCGCAAGGTTTTTCGGGGTTGAAGGCTGCAAGTGGAGTGCCCACTTCGATATGTGGGGCGCATACAGAGCGTCGACAAAAGACATCACCCCTGTGCTAGAATACATTGTATTCATGCTAAGGAGGCTGCCATGACGACCATGACCATGAGAGTAGACGACATCGACGCAGCCCTCGTGCGTAAATATGCGAAGTTCGAGGGCAAAACCATCTCTGATTTCATTCGTGATGCCGTCTTCGAAAGCATCGAGGACAAAGAGGATCTTGCGGCCCTGCGAGCTGCTGTATCCGAGGATGATGGAACGCGCTACAGCCACGAAGAAGTCCTTGCGGAGCTGGGGCTCTAGTGGCATACCGCGTCGAATACTCAAAATGTGCACTTAGGCAGCTCAAGAAAATGGACCGATTCGATGCCCGTCTCATCACATCGTGGATCGGCAAGCATCTTGACGGTATCGATGACCCGCGCATCTACGGCAAAGGGCTATCGGGTAATCGCTCGGGAGAATGGCGGTATCGCGTTGGCGATTACCGTATTCTCTGCATTATCAAGGACGATGTGCTAGTCATAGAGGTGTTCTCGATAGGGCATCGAAGCGATGTGTACAAGCGCTAAGCCACGCACGGGCAACTGGCGAAGACTTGCGCTTGTGGCGCGCAGGCAAACAAAAGGGACCGCCCGAAGGCGGCCCCAAGACAGTGCATATTCTGTACGCCACTTCTAAACGATAGCCAGCGGCGCTTCTACGCGCACCCCCACGCGTTTACTCCGCGGCAAGCGGGGAGGGTGTGCTGTAGGTGCGCGCCAGGTACTCCTGGTCAAGCTCGTAGAGCGACTTGGCGTCCGAGCCGAAGAGCTTCATCTTCGTGACCATGTCGGTCGCGTTGACCTCCTCCTCGAGCTGCTCGTCGATGAACCAATCGAGGAACTTCATCGTACGGAA
>CABURF010000162.1 GCA_902493755.1 uncultured Coriobacteriia bacterium | reverse complement strand
CTTCGATGGAGACACGCTCCTTGTGCGCGAGCAGAGCACGGCCAATAACGGTGATATCGTCGTTGCGATGATCGATGACGGTGCTACGGTCAAGACCTACTACAAGGAAAAGGATTGCATATGCCTGCAGCCGCACAATGACGCCATGGAGCCAATTTTCACGCGCGACGCGCAGATTCTCGGTGTTGTTACCGGTCTGTTCCGGAGCTACTAGTCCTGCGCAATCTCAAACCGCTTAAATTGTGCCGCAAGCGATGCGGGTAGGCACACTTCTAGGTAGATTCCATCAGCCTCATAGTTTTCGCTATTTACGCACGATTGCTCATGTGCAATGGTGACATATCGTCCCTGATCGTAAGGTATGCATACGTGCATGGACACATAACGGCTCTCGAGTTCTGCCTCGAGTCTGATGCGCAAGTCATTCATCCCCACGCCTGTCTTGGCAGAGAGGAATACAGCCTCGGGACAGAGATCTCTCAAATGTTTAAGCTCCTCACTACGGTCACCATCGAGCAAATCTATCTTGTTGAAAACCGTGAGTCGAGGAATATCAGATGCGCCGATTTGGCCGAGCACGTCTTTAACGGCTTTGAGTTGGGCATCACGCTGCGTTGAGGCGGCATCCACCGTAAGCAAGACAAGATCAGCCTCGCGGATCTCGTCGAGTGTCGAATGAAATGCTTCGACGAGATTGTGCGGAAGCTTCTGAATAAAGCCAACGGTATCAGTCAGCGTTACCTTGCTGGCGCCGGGCAGGTCGAGCACGCGCGTTGTCGAGTCGAGTGTCGCAAACAGCTTGTCATATGCAAGGACATCGGAACCTGTAAGAGCGTTCATGAGGCTTGACTTGCCGGCGTTGGTGTAGCCAGCCAGGGCAACGCGAAAAACACCGGATTGTTTGCGATGTTTGCGCTGCGTGTTCCTGCTGCTCTCGAGATTGGCGAGCTCGTGGCGTATGCGCCCGATGCGCTTGCGCACGAGACGTCTGTCAACTTCGAGTTGGGACTCGCCCTCACCGAAACGCGAACCGACGCCGCCACCCATGCGATGTGCGGCCAGATGGCTCCACATGCCACGCAGACGCGGATAAAGATACTGATTCTGAGCGAGCTTGACCTGCAGACGACCCTCTCGGCTCGTCGCATGCAGGGCAAAGATATCAAGGATGAGCGCTGTTCGATCGATGACTTTAACGGGCTTTCCGACGATGCGCTCGAGATTGCTCTGCTGAGAGGGCGAGAGCTCGTCGTCGAATATGACAACATCGGCATGAAGTGTGTGCACGCATTCTGCAAGCTCCTCAGCCTTGCCTGCGCCAATAAAGGTACGTGGATTAGGCGCATCGAGCTTCTGGGACATCGTATGCACGACCTCGGCACCTGCGGTCTGGACAAGCCGCTCGGCTAATGGCCAGTCGGGATCTCCGCGATCGATACCGACGAGTATGGCCCGCTCGGGCAGCTCCTCGGTGACAACTTCGAACTTCGGACGTGGCATACGAGCGTGGATCTAAAGCTCGAAGCTACCGGTAAAGCTTTCGGCGGCTGGGCCGGTCATCATGACGTGACCATCGCTCTCGCGCCACTCGATTTGCAAGGTACCACCGATGAGCTCGAGCATGACCTTACGCGGCGTGTGGCCGCATATGTGCGCTGCAACAGCCGTCGCACAAGCTCCCGTGCCACAGGCAAGCGTCTCGCCACAGCCACGTTCCCATACGCGCATGTGAATGGTATCACCATCAACCCACGCGAACTCGACATTTGTTCCCTCAGGAAAGGCCTCGCAGGTCTCGACAAGGGGACCAAGCGAGTTGACGAGCTCGAGGTCTCTCCTGTCAACGAAGGTCACGGCATGGGGATTGCCCATCGAGACACAGGTAAAGCGCAGCATGCGTCCGTCAAGATAGAACTCCGCATCACGCGCGACGCGCCCAAACGGCGTCTCGGTGCCACCAAAGGTCGTCGGAACCTCAAGCGGCTCGAGTATGGGAGCGCCCATGTCGACGGTGGCACAGGCGAGTTTGCCGTTATCATCGAGCGTGAAGCTGATGGGTTTGGAGCCGGCAAGCGTATCGGCGATGAAGCTGCCAGTTTGCGAATCGATGATACTGCGGTCGACGAGGAACTTCGCGAAACAACGCACGCCGTTGCCGCACATTTGAGCCTTGGTGCCATCGGAATTGTAGTAATCCATGTATGCGGCACACTCTGGCCGTGGGGAGGGCTTGACGCTGATCACGCCATCGGCTCCGACGCCGAAATGCCTATTGCAAACTGCCGCGATTTGGTCTGGAGTGAGAGTAATCTTGTCATTCAGATCCTCAATCATGACAAAGTCATTGCCAAGGCCATTGAGCTTTGCAAAATCGTATCTCATGTTCGAGCAGCCCTTTCAATCTGATCTATCGTATGTTGTACCAGTGTATCAGTAATCCCCTCATCGGCATGTAACCATATGATTTCGGGGTCGCGCCGCAGCCAGGAAAGTTGTCGTTTGGCATACCGTCGCGTTGCTTGTTTGACCTGAGCGATGGCCTCGTCGAGCGTGATATCGTTTTCCAAGTACGCAACGATTTCCTTGTAGCCAATGGCCTGTGGAGCCGTGAGGCCGTCACGAAAGCCCTCATCGAGTAAATGACGCACCTCATCGACAAGACCGCTCTCGATCATGACATCAACACGTTTGTCGATACGTTCATAGAGCCTCTGTCGTTCGACGTCGAGAGCTAACTTGACGCTTGATATGCAAGCAGGCAGCGTGGCGAAGGCCCGCTTACGCTCGGCATAGCTCTCCCCTTCCTCGAGCATTTCGAATGCCCGGATGACACGTCGCACGTTATGGGGATGGATGAGCGCAGCGCTCTCGGGATCTCGCTGTCTAAGCAGCTCATGAAGACCATCACTGCCGAGTTCTTCGAACATATGCATGTACTTCAGCCGAACGGGATTCTCCGCATCTCCCGGAGCAAAGTCCATGTCATCGAGAGCGGCACGTACGTAAAAGCCAGTACCTCCGCAAATGATGGGAAGGCGTTCACGTGAACGTATGTCCTCGATGGCGAAACGTGCGTCATGCTGAAATAGAGCAGCGGAATAGGGTTCTCCGGGATCGAGAATATCGATGCAGTGATAGGCGACCGCACGCTCGGATGCTGGCACTTTGGCCGTTCCGATATCCATGCCGCGGTAGATTTGCATGGAGTCGGCCGAGATAATCTCTCCACCAAGGATTACAGCGACGCGTTCCGTAAGCTCGGATTTTCCCGAGGCGGTCGCCCCCTGGATGCATACGACCTTATCGCGGGAATTCGACATCAGACGAGCGTTCCTTGCAGGTAGTTTGTCGTCGCGTCATCGATGCGAACATCAACGATCTGTCCGATGACATCCTCGATGTGCATGCCATCCACAAGCGGCGCATGCACGGTCTGGAGCTTGGGGCTCTTTCCCGCCAGAACACCTGCATCACGCCGCGAACTCGCATCCACGAGCACAGGCAGAATACGACCGATTTCACGCCTGTTCTCCGTAAGCGAGCTTGCCTGGGCAAGCTCCTCGAGGCGCTCGAAGCGCTCCTGCAAAACCTTGCGTGGCGTGTCATCGGGCATCGTTGCCGCCGGCGTCCCCGGACGTTTCGAGTAGATGAAGCGGAACATCTGCCCATAGCCGACTTCCCTGACAAT
>CABURF010000161.1 GCA_902493755.1 uncultured Coriobacteriia bacterium | reverse complement strand
GCAGTTCTCCCTCGACAACCCGCAATTCACGAGCTTCCTCGAACGTCTCGAGAACCGCACGCTGCTCGACCAGATGATCGATAAGGGCCTCAATACGCCAGTGTGCTCGTCTGCCGGTCGTCTCTTCGACAGCGTGAGCGCGCTCCTGGACATCTGCACGCATCCCGGCTATGACGGCGAGGCGGCATGCTTGCTCGAGACCGCTGCCTGGCGTGAACACGATGACACACACCCACTCACGGCACGAACGTTTCATGAGGGCCTCATCAACGCTATCATCGAGCAAACACTGCGAGCACGAAACGAGACGGGAATCGATGACGTTGCTTTGAGCGGCGGCTGCATGGTCAACCGCATACTCTTCTCCCAACTGCGCGAACGCTTGGGAGACCTGGGGTTCACGGTCTACATCAACCGCGAACTTCCGCCCAATGATGGATGTATCTCATATGGACAGGCAATCGTTGCCTGCGCGCGTTTGGAGGAATAGACATGTGCTTGGCAATACCCGCTCAAGTCACTGAGCTCGATGAGAAGCAAATGATGGGTACCGTTGACATCATGGGTGTCACGCGTGAGGTAGCACTTGATCTTGTCCCCAAGGTAAAAGTCGGCGATTGGGTGCTCGTGCATGCTGGCTACGGCATCGAAATCATCGAAGAGCAATTTGCCAATGAAACGCTCGAGCTCATCAGGCAATTCCCCGAGCTCATCGATGAGGACCACCCCGGTATGGGCGCAGGTGTTGCCTAATGCTTGATCTCTCCGGATTTCGCGACCCCAAGCTCGGCAAGGAGCTTATCGCCCGTATCAACGAGATTGCTCCGGCAGCCCTCGAACGCTGCAACGGACACATCAGGCTCATGGAGGTCTGCGGCACGCATACGGTCGCACTCGCACGGGCGGGCATCCGCAGCATTTTGCCCGAGGGCATCAGGCTCGTCAGCGGTCCTGGCTGTCCCGTCTGCGTCACGGCCAACGAGGATATCGACACGGTCATCGCGCTTTCGCGCCTCGACGACGTCATCATCACGACCTTCGGCGATATGACACGCGTGCCAGGCTCGACTTCCTCACTCAACGAGGAGAAAGCCGCCGGACGCGACATCCGCATCGTCTACTCCCCCCTCGATGGGCTGCGCTGCGCACAGGAAAATCCCGACCGCGAGGTCATCTTCGTGGGTGTTGGCTTCGAGACCACGACGCCACTCATCGCATCCACCATCAAGCGCGCCGAAATGGCCGGCATCGAGAACTTCAGCGTCTTTGCTGCGCACAAGACCGTACCGCATACACTTGAAGCGCTCGTCAATGATCCCGAGGTCGCCATCAACGCCCTCATACTGCCAGGACACGTCTCGACCATCATCGGCCGTACGCCCTACGAATTCCTCGCGCGCGACTATGGCATTCCCGGATGCATCATGGGCTTCGAGCCAAACGACTTGCTGAGTGGCATCGCCATCTTGCTGCGCATGCTCGCCCGAGGCGAGGCGAGCATCGTGAACGACTACCGACGCGGCGTGCAAGACGAGGGCAACGTCGATGCCCAAGCGACCATCGCCGAGGCCTTCGAGCCCTGCGATGCCACCTGGCGCGGTCTGGGTCTCATCCCCGATTCTGGCTACAGATTGCGCGAGAAGTACGCCCGTTTCGATGCACTCGCCAAGTTCTCGCCTGCCATCGAGCCGACGATCGAGCCCAAGGGATGCCGCTGCGGTGATGTGCTGCGCGGCGTCATGGACCCGAGCGAATGCCCGCTCTTTGCCACGGCCTGCAGCCCAGAACACCCCATCGGTCCCTGCATGGTCTCGAGCGAAGGTTCCTGCGCCGCGTTCTACAAGTATCTGAGATAGCGCGAGATTTCTCCACTCCGGCGCTTCGCGCCTCCGGTCGAAATGACAATCGTCGGATATGCCCCACACCCAGGGTACCAATCGTCGACCATGCCCGAGGACGTCGAGCGGTCTTAGCTCCTCACCTCACCGCCAGTCGCCTTCATGACCTTGGCGACGATGCGCTCATGAGCCTTCTCGACCTCCTCGCTCGTGAGGGTACGGTCGCTCGCACGGTAGGTAATCCTGAACGCCATGGATTTCTTGCCCGCACCCACACGCTCGTCATCGCGATACACGTCGAAGAGACGCACGCTCTCGAAGGGGCCCTTCTTGCCTGCGCTCGTGATGCACTGCTCGATGCGCTCTGCCGTGACGTCCTCGTCAACGACGATCGCGAGGTCGACTTCGATACCCGGATAAACTGGCACGTCGACGTAGGGGCGCATATCGCCGGCCACGCCGAGCAGCTGATGCACGTCGAACTCGAATGCGGCAACAGAACCCTCCACATCGAAGGCTTGGCAGACGAGCGGATGCATCTCACCGACCCAACCCAGCACACGCCCACCTGCGATGACGCTTGCAGCACGTCCTGGCGTCAACCAGGGAGCTTCGTCGGCATCAAGCGCCTTGAATTGCAGCTTCTGCACGCAAAGCTCGCGCATGAGGTTCTCGACGATGCCCTTGGCATCGAAGAAATCGATGGCCTGCGCTGCCTGGTTCCAACCCGGAAGCGTAAAGGAGCCGGCAAGCACGCCGGCAAGCATCGTGCGCTCCTTCGGGGACTTACGCCCTTCGGCCGCACCGAAGACGACACCGCGCTCGAAGAGCTGTACGTCAAAAACGCCGCGGCTCTGGTTGTAGGCGACACTGCGCATCAGACCGGGGATGATGCTACGACGCAGGACCGACTGCTCGCTACTCATCGGGTTGATGAGCTCGACGGCCTCGCCGCGGCCCTCCTCGGGCATACGCGTCTTGTCCATGTCGTCGGAGGGCACGAGCGAGTATGTCATCGTCTCGTTCATGCCGCACGCGCGCAACGTCTGGGCCATGAGCTCGATGCGCTGCTGCTCGACCGTGCGACCACCCGCGTGAGCGCCGCCAGGAAGCGTCGAGGGAATGCGATCCATTCCATAGATACGCAGAACCTCCTCGTATAGGTCGATTTCTCGCGTGAGGTCAGGACGAAAGGTCGGGGCGACGACCTCGACCTGTTTATCGCCGGGCTTGCCTTCGACGTCGCAACCCAGATCGGTGAGGATGCGGAACTGCTCCTCATCAGTGATGTCTGCGCCGATATGGGCACGGAGACGATCGGGGCGCAACATGAGCTTGGCGCGCTCGACGCGGATTGGATACTCATCGACCACCTCGAGGCAGACCGTGCCACCAGCCACCTCGGCGATGAGAGCTGCGGCAATGGCCGAATACTCATCGCAGGTGCTTGCATCCACGCCACGCTCGTAGCGCAGGGACGCCTCGCTCACGAGCGAGAGGTTGCGCGAGGTGCGACTCGTGTGTGCCGTCGAGAAGGTCGCACTCTCCAGGAGCACGTCGGTGGTCGTCTCGGTGACCTCGCTGTCAAGACCGCCCATGACGCCAGCAAGGGCGACGGGGTTTTCTCCATCGGTGATGAGCGCCATGTCGCTCGTGAGCGTGCGCTCCTCACCATCAAGGGTCGTAAACTTCTCGCCGTCGCGTGCGGCGCGAACGCCCACATGATGCTTACCGTCCGCACCCTTGGGGAATGCGTGCAAATCAAAGGTGTGCAGGGGCTGACCAAGCTCGAAGAGAATGTAGTTGCTCACATCGACGACGTTGTTGATGGGACGTGCGCCCAGAGCAGTGATGCG
>CABURF010000160.1 GCA_902493755.1 uncultured Coriobacteriia bacterium | reverse complement strand
GCACAGGAAAGTCATTGAGCGAAGGTCTAAGGGAGCGCGCCGTAAAGACCGCGAAGCGGGCTGCCGGAAAGCGACCGTCGAAGCGAAACGACTTTCCTGTGCACCCTACACCCGTTGCAAAACCGCAGCGAAGTGGCCATCGGGTCCATCAAGGGCGGGAAGCGTCGCAAACGAGCCTTCGTCGATACGCCAGGCATCTTGTCGCTGTGCCGCGAGAAAGGCGTCGACGACCTGCTGGTTCTCCTCATCGAGGATGCTACAGGTCGCGTAGACGAGCGTGCCACCCGGCATCACGTGGCGCGCGGCCTCATCGAGCAGCGCGCGCTGCAGGGCCGCGAGCTCGGCGACATCGTCAGGCGTAAGGTTCCAGCGAATCTCGGGATGACGGCGCATGGTGCCCGTGCCCGAGCACGGCGCGTCGAGCAGCACGACGTCGTAGTGCGGCAATATGCCGTCGATTGCGTCAAGCGCACATGCGTCACCCGCAAGTGACATGACGTCCTCGATACCCGCTTGCTGCATGCGCTCGGCATGGAGCTGCGCGCGATACTCGTGAAGGTCGACAGCATGAATGGGCACCGTATGCCCGAGCGCCTCGAGTGCCCGGGTCTCCAACAGCATCGTCTTGGTGCCTCTCCCCGCTCCTATCTCGAGTATCGTCCCGTCAAGCGGCACAAGGTCCGCCACGTGCTGGGCCGAGAGATCGCAGGCGAAGGGGTTATCGGGGTCAAACGGGTTGTCCCGCAGATAGCGCGGTGCCGGACGTAAGTCCGCCTCCATGACCGTCGTGGCAACATCGCGCCCGTACTGCGCAGCAAGACGCTCGGCAAGCCACAGCGGCATGCCGAAGGAACGCGCGCAGGCGGCATCGTCCGTGACCACATCGCCCCAGGGAAAATCACGCGCGTCACGGGCCATCTTATGCAGCACGGCATTGGCAAAACCCGCAGCGCGTGGCGTCACGCAGCGCACGAGCTCGACACCCTGATCCACGACCACATGCTCGGGTTTGCGCAGGAACAGCAATTCGTAGGCTGATATGCGCAACGCATCCCGTACCTTGGGCTTGACATCGCGTGGCGAGGAGAGCGAGCGATTGATAGCCTCGTCAAGGGTACCCCGGCACATCACGGCACCAAAAGCGAGCACCTGGGCAAAATCGAACTCTTCGGGAGGAAGCTGCGTTGTCTCTCGTGCACTGCTCACAAGCTCGCGCAGGTACGCGTCACGATTACGAACCTCGCGGGTAAGCTTGAGAGCGAGCAGGCGAGCAGGCGTCGCTTTGCTCGCACGACGTCTGTTAGCCATAGACCGGCAGCTTGTGGTAGTACTCGGGCAGGACGTTCCAGGTAAGATCATCGCAATCGTGCAGACCGGCAATCCACGACTGGGCAGACATCACGCGCTTGTTCTCGGGTTTGACCTCGTCAATCTCGACCGCACGACCTTTGAGGCCAAGGTAGATGTGCTTTTTCTCGAGCACGACCTCGCCGCGTTCCAAGACGATATCGGCCGGATGAGCGCGCAAGATGGTGACCCTACGGCCACAGATGACGCAGCGTGACGGCGTGCGATGCGAGGATGCCTGCACGCGTCGCAGGAACTCGGCGTTGGTAAGACCGGGGCGCAACAGCGTCTCGTCCTTGGAAACCTTCTCGGCGTAGGTCACGAACTCGGTATCCTGCTCGAACCACTCGTAGGTACCCGCCTCGACCTGCGGAAGCGCCTCGAGCAAACCGGCAGCGCCGATTTCGGCAAGCTCATGGAGCAGTTCCTCGGTCGTCTCGTGCGCAATCTCGACTGCACCGAGCGTATGATAGGCACCCGTATCAAGACCCTCCTCCATCTGCATGAGGCAGACGCCAGCGAGCTCGTCGCCATTGAGGATGGCGCGCTGAACCGGTGCAGCCCCACGCCAGCGCGGTAGCAGGGAACCGTGAATGTTCAGGCAACCAAGGCGGGGGATATCGAGAACCTCGCGCGTGAGCAACGCACCGAACGCCGCCACGATAATGACGTCGGGGGCAAGCGAGGTCAGATGCTCGACGACACCGTCCTCACGCAGCGAATAGGGCGTGAAGACCGGCAGGCCCAGCTCCTCGGCACGCATCTTGACACGCGTCGGCTGCATCTTGTTACCACGGCCGGCATGTGCGTCGGGACGCGTATAGACCGCGCTGATGACATGTTCGGGAGATGCGGCAAGCGCATCGAGCGCGGGCAGGGCAAAGGAAGGCGTGCCCATGAAGACGATATTCATTGTGCATCCACCTCCATCAGCGGTCATGACCCAAACGCAAGCTCTCCTACTTGCCAGTTACGGCGTGATATTCCCTGAGGGCCTTGAGACGGGCGATGGGATCAGCACGCTCGATAAGCGTCACGCCATCCAGATGGTCCATCTCGTGTTGCATGCAGATCCCGAAGAGGTCCTCGCCGAAATGCTCGATCTCGTTGAAATCGGCATCCAGGCATTTGACCCTAACCCACTCCCAGCGCTTCACGTTGACGGATAGACCTGGAAGGGAGAGGCAACCCTCGGTCGAGGGAATCTTGTTCTCGGAATGATCGATAATCTCGGGATTGATGAGCACGAGCGGGCGACTGGGCAAAAGCTCGCCGTCCTCGTCTTCGGTCACATAATCGGTGTCGATGACGACCATGCGCTTGAGCAGACCAACCTGTGGCCCGGCAAGGCCGACGCCATCCGACCCGTACATCTCCTTGAACATGCTATCGACATAGCGCAATACGGTCTCGTCACCGGGCTCAACCGGTTCGCAGACCTCATGCAGCACGGGATCGGGAAATGTATAGACTTGCATGTTTTGCCTCGCTTCCGAAAAAACGAACCGCCCCAGTTTAGCAGATGACGCAAGACATGCTAGAGGGATTGCTGTGCACGTAAGGCGCTTTCCTGACTCATACCCATGGTCGAGAAACGCTCCTTCATGAACGCATCATCATAATGTTCGTTGAACCACACCTGTACCTCGTTCTCAACCGGCAGACCAGCCTCGCGTTGCGACCAGCAATCGAGCGCAAGCATGGTCATGATGGCGTTGACCACCATGAAGGTGAAGAAAATCATAGTGAGCGTCGCACGCCACTTGAGTGGGATGAGATCGACGACTTGCATGACACCGGGCAGGAATATGCGTATCCATACCAGTCCGCAAAGGCCCCAGGCGCAAGCATGCGCAAAATCGGTCCTGCCCTGGATGGAGAGGAACGAGCCGGAGTAATCCCAGGCAACGACACCGAAAGCGGTTTGCATGTACCAGGATACGAAGAACTCGAAAGCAGCTCCGATGACACCAGAGACGACGAAGATGAAAAGCGCGTTACGGTACCACAAGCGATTGAGTGCAATGGTCATGAGCAGTGCACCAAAGCCGTAGATAGGCGAGAACGGCCCCCATAGAAGGCCAACGCGGCTTTCCCATACGTGGTTGACGAGCAGGCAGAAGACCATCTCCATGCACAGGCCCAAGACACTTGCCGTCATGAAGATCCAAAACAGGTTGAAGAAGTTCAGCGGAATGTAGCCGCGACGATCTGGGTCGAGCTCATACGCCTTCTTGCGAGCCTCTCTGCCCTCCTTGAAAGGATTCCTGAACGCCGGGTCGCGATCGAGATCCGGATCGTTGTAGACCTGATAGGCGATGGCGCAGATAAACTGAAAGACATAGGTGATTTCGAGCCAGACGACGCCGTTGAGGACAACGCTCGTGAGCAGACCGGCAAGCAGCAGGACGACGAGTATGCGCAGGAG
>CABURF010000159.1 GCA_902493755.1 uncultured Coriobacteriia bacterium | reverse complement strand
GAGACACGCGTAGGCGTCCTGGTTTCGACGAATCGCGCCCTCAACAACAGCGAGGTGAGCTTTACGGGCGAGGCCGTGGGAGGCGTCGTCAATGCGGGCGAAGGGTACAAGTGGGCCAACATCAGCGGTACCTCGAACGCCGTCATCAGCGTCTACCTGTCCGACGACCTTGCCAAGCTCATCCAAAACGTCGGCGACTACCATACGACGGGCACTACGCTTAAGATCACGGGCACCTACCACATCGCCTGTCCGGAGCACGAGGGCGAGCTTGACGTGCATGCATCTGCCGCCGAGGTCACAGACAACGGTGGCCCGGTGACGCACATGGTCGTGCCGGGGCGTCTTGAAGCCGCGCTGGCGCTCTGTGCGGTGGCGGCCCTATTCCTCATGCTCTACTTGCTCGCACGGCGGTATTTCCAGAGAAAGGCGCAGACATGATGTCCTTTGACCGCCTCGCCTATCGCGATTCAATGCGCGAGGCATTCGAGGAGGCAAACGCCAGGCTTACGCGCGAGGGCAAGCTCTGCGAGCCAGGCTGCGTCATATCGCTTGACCGGGGATACCCGCTCGTCTGCACGCCGCGCACAACCGAACGTGCCGAGCTTGCGACCTCCATCAAGAAGAGCGACGACAGCATCGTGGCGGTGGGGGATTGGGTGGCGCTGCATCATCCGCATGGCCACGAAAAAGCCGTCATCGAGTGCGTGCTGTCACGTCGTAACGAGATTGCGCGCGTCAAACGCATCGGACGTGAGCGACAGCCGCGTCGTCAGGTGCTGGCCGCCAATGTCGACATCGTGCTCATCTGCCAGTCCCTTACGGGCGAGGGGATCGACGAGGGGCTGCTCGTGCGGCAGATGGTGGCCGTCGCGGGGTGCAAGGCGACACCGGTGTTCGTGCTTACGAAGGGGGACATGGCAGACGAGGCCGCCATCGAGGCCATCCGCGAGCGCATTCGTCTCATCGCCCCAGAGGTGCCCCTCTTCGTTGTCTCCGTCGAGGACGAGGATTCCATCGACGAGTTGCGCGGGATCTTCTCCGACTACACGACGGGGCTGCTACTGGGCGAAAGCGGTGTCGGTAAATCCTCGCTCGTCAACGCGCTTTTGGGCGAGGAGGCCCTGGCGACAGGCGATGTGCGTGTATCGGATGACAAGGGGCGCCACACCACGGTGGCACGGCGCATGATACCGCTGCCGCAGGGTGGCCTCATCATCGATGCACCGGGACTGCGTACGCTGCAGATTCTCGACATGGAGACGAGCCTCAAGCTCGCCTTCGACGACATTGCGGAGGCGGCCTTGGGATGTCGCTTTCGCGACTGCACCCATGGCGACGAGCCGGGTTGTGCCGTACGCGACGCTATCGAGCCCGTGCGCCTTGCCGCTTTTCGCAGACTTCTTGCGAACGAGCGCTAGTCGTCCATAATGTCGCCCACGGCCAGTATTCTTCGTGAAGATACATAGCGGAGGAAAAATGAGCAAAAGCGGTAACCTGACCATCGTCTTGCAGGCAGGCGGCGAATCCCGGCGCATGGGCCGCAGCAAGGCTACTGTTCCCTTTTTGGGCGAGCCGCTCATCTGGCGCGGTATCAACCGTTTGCTTCCGCTAGCAGACGAATTCATCATCACCACCAACGAGCCTGAAAACCTCGATTTCCTCGATGACCTGGTCGAACTTGGAAAGATTCGCCTCGTCACCGACGAGTACGACCAACGCGGTGCCCTGCGTGGCGTCTATACGGCCATCAACGCGGCATCCAACGAGTACGTGGCGCTTGTCGCATGCGACATGATCTTTCCCTCGCGCAACCTCATCAGTGCCGAGCTCGAGGCTCTCATGGAGGAGGGCACCGACGCCGCCGTCCCCAGGACCAAGCACGGCTACGAGCCCTTCCACGGCGTCTACCGGCGTTCGAGCTGCCTGCCCGTTGTCTTCGAGGCGACCGAGAAGGGTGAGGCCAGGGCCAACGGATGGCTCGACAAGGTCGAGGTCAGCGAGTTCGATGGCCAGCGCATCGCCGAGGCCGAGCCGCGCGGTGGATGCTTCATCAACGTGAACACCCCCGAGGAACTCGCCGATGCCCAGGAGCGCATCCTTTCGGGCAAGATAGTCGAGCGCGAGGAATTCGAGTAACGACGCCCCGCTGCTATTTCGGCCGGAGCCGCCCCCCCTGTCATTTCGAGCGGAGCGAAGCGGAGTCGAGAAATCTCTCTCACTATCCTACTGAGCAAATTTGCACTACTACTGAGCAAAACTGCTCAATAGGCATCCCCTCCTCCCTTCAATCTTCGTTCAAGCTTCGGGTCGTATCATCGTGCGCGGAGATGACGCGCCCCTTTGTTACGGTTTCGTGTTAATGCACCACTGCGTGGGGCGATTCTTCTCCACAAAGGCTACTATGGCAACACACAGGTTTATTCGCTCGAAAGTGAGGGCTTGACATGAATCAAAGCGGCTCCGATAGGCCGGTTCCCCCCGAGGGCGCACAAAGCGCGCCTCCCGTCACACCGCCATCCACACCCCCTGTCACCAATCAGAGTGTCCCCAAGGCAAAGCAGCCCAAGTCCAAGGACTCCAAGGGCGGCCTCAGGTCGTTCCTCTACGGATTGCTCGGCGGCGTCGTCTCCGTCGCGCTCGTCCTGTGCCTGGGTAGCTTCACCCCCGTGCTCGACGCCTTCAAGGGTGCGACGGTGACCTCCAGCAACGGCAATGTCGTCATCAGCCCCGACGAGGACGATGTGACCCTTGCCGAGGCCGTGGCGGCCAAGTGCCTCGGTTCTGTGGCGACCATCTACGTCTACTCCGACAGTGCCTCGTCCAATCGGGACGAGCAGCTCCTCAAACCAGCCTTCCTCCCTCGGCAGCGGCGTCGTCATCTCGAGTCAGGGCGACACGTACTACATCGTCACCAACAGCCACGTCGTCAACGGTGCCTCGCGCGTGACGGTCACGATCAGTGATGCCAGCTACGAGGCGCAGGTCATCGGTCAGGACGAGAAGAACGATCTCGCGGTCGTCAGCATCAAGGCCACGGGCCTGGTCCCCATGGAGTGGGGCGATTCGGCCGACCTGAGCGTTGGCGAGTGGGTCATGGCCATCGGCGCGCCCTATGGCTATGAGCAGACGGTCACCACCGGCATCGTCTCGGCCATGTATCGCTCCGATGTGCTGCAAAGCGGCACGGGCTCGAGCTCCGTCTACATCGACATGATCCAGACCGACGCGGCCATCAACCCGGGCAACTCCGGCGGCGCCCTCGTCAACGACAGGGGCGAGCTCATCGGCATCAACACCTACATCTCCTCGACCTCGCAGTCGAGCGCGGGCCTGGGCTTTGCCATTCCGTCCAACACCGTGAAACGCGTCGCCGAGCAGGTCATCGCCGGCCAGCCGGTCACCCATGCCTTCCTGGGCATCACCATGGCGGCTTCGACCGACCCCGCGGGTGTGGCCGTGACGAGCGTCTACAAGGACACGGCTGCCGCAGCCGCCGGCCTTCGCACCGGTGACGTGATCACGAAGATCGACGGCGAGGCCATGACCAGCCCCAACGACGTGAGCATCGCGGTGAGCTCCAAGAACGCCGGCGACACGATCCAGATCACCTACGTGCGCAACGGCCAGGAGACGACTGTCACGGCGACGCTGGGTACCGACGACATGAATCCCAGCGAGTATGCCGATGGCGGTGCTCCGGTGCAGAACAACAGTGGCAACGGCGGCAGTGGCAGCGGTAACGGGTTCGGGTTCAACTTCAATCCGTTTGGACGCTAAGCGCCAGCTACAAATCCAACGGCATGCAAGGACCGGTCCTCAGGGGCCGGTTCTTTTTTGCGTGGGGAGAGATGTGTGG
>CABURF010000158.1 GCA_902493755.1 uncultured Coriobacteriia bacterium | reverse complement strand
CGGTGCCGACGCCGACGGCAGCAGACGTGAAGACCGCAGGGCCGACGCCGGCAACGGCGCCTGCACCGAGGGAATCCTTGACGCTCGGCACGAACTTGAAGAAGCAGGCGATCGAGGCAATGATGCCCACGAGCATGCCGATGTACACCACGTTCTTCATGCCGGTCGCGGACAGGCCGATGATGGTGGCGATGAGCAGGATGAGCGGCAGCAGCGCGAGGAACAGATTGGGGATGTTCTTGTCCTCCTCAACCTCGATGTCGTCCTCGGTTGCCACGAAGTGCTCACCGCGGGCCTGGGCGCGCTTGAGCGAGAACTTGATGATTAGGCAGCTGACCGTGATAGCGATGATGGAGCCTACGATGCCCATGATGGGTGCAGCCGTGAGCGAGACTCCGCAGCCATTGGCCGCGTTGATCCATGCGATGGCCGGCACACCCGGAATCATCGCCATGGTGAACGAGCAGGTACCCAGCGTCCACGCCGCGCAGAACAGCGGCCAGGGGATGTCGCACTCGCGGAACATCGGACGTGCCAGCGGAATGAGTGCGAACATGGCGACGAACATCGAGATGCCCGCATAGGTGAGCAGAGCGCCGATGAGCGAGATGCCGAGAAGCACCATGTAGGGGCTCTTGGTTCCCACTTTGTTCATGATGGCTTGCGCGATGGATTTCGCGGCACCCGACTTGTCCATGAACTCGCCCATAATGGCGCCGCCCATGAAGATGATCAGGTTACCCCTCAAGAATCCGGCCAAGCCGGTGACGTACGACGTTTCGGTGCCCACCATGGAGCTCATGATGTCCATGCCATTGGTGAGTGCGATAACGATGGCAGTCACGATCGAGGTGATCAGCACGTTCCAGCCCCTCATGGCCGCAACGACGAAGAACACCAGGCCCACGACGATGCCTATGACTCCTATCCATTCCATTACATATCCTCCTTAGAACTTTCTCCTCACACAAAGCTTTTCGAAGGCTTTCCCGGTGCCCCGCCTTGGTGCCCGAAGCGGATGCCAAGGTGGGGCGATGGAAAGGCTTCTACGCCATGTCGTTGCGCGTGGCGCGCATGAGCTCGGCGTTGCTTGTGTGCTTCATGACGAGTTCGTCTCGGCGAATCGTTCCCTCGTCGAAGGTCGTGAGGTCCTCCTCGCTTTCGAACATCGTCCCCAGGTCGCCACGCTGTTGGTTGAGCTTGATGGCCTCATCCACGTCGTAGGGGATGAGCGGAGTCTTCTCGCGTGGGTTCCAGATGATGAAAGCGGGCTTCGTGGCATCCGGCGCGGGCATGCCCTCGCACTGACGCACGTCGCCGTACTTCTCGATGAGCTCGTCAAGCGGGCCAAAGTCGAAGGCGCGCAGTGGACAGCTTGCGGTGCAGGCGGGCTGCATGCCCTCGGCAAGGCGATCGACGCACATGGTGCACTTGCTCATCTTGGCACCCTGCTCGTCGCTGGCGAACTTGGGCGATCCGTAGGGGCACGCCTCATAGCACTTGCGGCAGCCCTCGCACTTGTCTTGGTCCACCAGGACCGCGCCGAACTCGTCTTCCTTGTAGATGGCGCCGTTGGGGCACACCTTCATGCAGGAAGGATCCTCGCAATGGGCGCACGGGAAGGCCAGGGCGTTCAGGCGGATGTTGGGAAAGGTTCCCTTCTCCCATTCGTAGACGGTCATCCACTTCTCGGCGCCCGGCTCGATGTCGTTCCAGTCCTTGCAGGCGATGCTGCATGCCTGGCAGGCGTAGCAGCGGTTCATGTCGAACATAAATCCGTACTGGGTCATTTTCGTTCCTCCTCTCTCGGCTCGGCTATTCGGCGTCGACGGCTGCCGCATCGCGTGCACCGTCCTTCTTCGCCAGTTCGTCACGGCAACCGATGGCGACTTTCGCGCCGCGCATGCCGCCACGGGCGGCTTCGGTGCCGTAGCCTTCGATGTCACCGTCGGCCACCTTCTCGACCTCGCACAGTCCGGCGATGATGAGCGCGCCCAGGATGTGGGGCAGGTGTCCGTCATCGAGCAGGATGTTGGGCGTTCCGCGCATGTCCTGGCCAAAGACATTCATCTCGGCGTTCTCGCCGTTGGTCTGGTACCAGGAGCCGTGGTGGACGGCCGCGGTGCCGGGCATGCAGCGATTGGTGACGTAAGCCGGCAGAATCGCCTCGCCGCGGTCGGAGTAGACACGGCACAGGTCGCCGTCCTTGATGCCGCGGGCCTGGGCATCCACGCCCGAGATCCATACGCCATGACGGTAGACATCCTCGCGCATGAAGGGGTTGTTGTCGTTGCTCGAATGCTGACGGTAGACGGAGACGGGCGTGACGACGGAAAGCGGATACTTCTTGACCTTGGGATTGTAGAAGCCGTCGTTACTGGCAGACCCGATGTCGCCCTCCACGTAGCTGGGGCTCCACACCGGCATGGGGTCGATCTGGCCGCGCCAGCGCGACTCGGTCATGTCGTGGGTCTCGACGAAGCGGGAATAGGGTTCGATCTTGCCCGTCGGTGTGTAGAAGGGGCTCTCGCCGGCGTCCATGGCCGACTTGAAGGGATAGTAGGGCTCGTCGATCTCGGTGCGTACGACCGGGTTGGCGTTGAAGTCCTCCCAAGTCTGGATCTCCTCTTTTCCGAGGGCGATGAGGTAGCCTTCGTCAATCCACTTCTCGACGGCCTCCTTGTAGACCTTCTCCTGCTCGTCGACCCAGTCTTCCCACTCGACGTCCTTCATGCGGGGGTTGTAGCCCTCGACGACCTCGTCGCCCAGGCGCTTGGCGATCTGCGTCCAGACCCACTCCTTGGAGCGGACCTCACCGGGGAACTCCGCACCGCGTGCACAGAAGGTGAAGTAGTTGCGCATGCCGTTGGGGCCGCTGACGAAGCGCTGGTGGCCGTACATGTACTCGTCCATGCCCTCGAGCTGCCATACGGGAGCCGGCAGGATGATGTCGCACAGCTCGGCGGTGGGCTGGTTCATGTGCCACTGGAAGCCCCAGTTGAACTTCGTGTCGGCCATGCCCTTGAAGCGCTTGTTCACGTTCGAGTGGTTGTTGGCGTAGTTGTTCTCGAAGATGATCATCTGGATGTTGGGCAGGGGACTGTCGTTGGTGGGCGAACCGATGAGGCGACGGAATTCGCTTTCCGTGATGCGGCCCTCCCAATAATCCTTCTGACGCGCCAGGATCTCGGTGAGGCAGTTGTTGTTGAAGAGCACTGGAACCTTGTAGTCACCCGGATTACGTTGCCAGTCGGCGGTGGGGGTGGGGATGCGTCCCGGCGTGGGCAGGCACGCACCGGACTCGCAGCCGCCATGGATGGCGATGTTGCCGGTCATGGCCTGCAGGATCATGGAAGCCGACGCGCTGTAGTCGCCCATGTGGCGCTTGGCACAGCTGTAGAAGTACTGCAGGTGCACCGGCTGCGACGTGCCATAGAGGCGCGCGAGCTCGCGGATGGTCTCGGCGGGGACCGCGCAGATGGGGGCGGCCCACTCGGGGGTCTTCTTGATGCCGTCTTCGCCTTCGCCCATGACGTAGGTACGCCACTCGTCGAGACCCTCCTTGTCGACCCACTTTTCGATGAACTCGTGGTCGAGCATGTCCTCCTCGAAGAGCACCTGCGCGATGGCGAGCATCATGGCCAGGTCGGTGCCGGGACGGATGGGGATCCACTGGTCGGCGATGAGCTCGGCCGACTGGGTGTAGCGCGGATCGATGATGATGGTCTTGATGCCGTATTCGTGTGCGAGCTTCATGTAGTAGGACGTCTGCCCGTACCACGCGACGACCGGGTCCATGCCCCACAGGATGAGGAGCTTGGAATAGAAGATGTCCGGAGCCTCGAAGCCCGGAATCGAGTTTTGCAGGCC
>CABURF010000157.1 GCA_902493755.1 uncultured Coriobacteriia bacterium | reverse complement strand
CCCCGCCGTTTCTCGTGGAAGCACATTATCTGCAGAGCTCCTCAAGGCGATACTGCTTGATGAGCGCGTCTGCGAGCGCCTTCTTGTCCGTAGAAAGCTCTTCCTGAGTTGCCGCAGCTTCCTGCTGCGGACGGTCTTCGCGTCCAGCGTCTTCGGCTACTTCATTCAACGTAGAGTCCATGTGACCCTTCATCTGCGTACCCGCTTCCATGTCTGCTCCTTCAAGTAATCACATGTGTTGCTCAGCAGGGTAGCACGTCCGGACAAAACGAATGCTCGACCTTGGCAAGGTCCGTGTACTTCCTGACGAAAGCGGCCTTTGCCTGCGTGTAGCCGTCGCGGTCGTGCTCGAACTCCTTCCAGAGCGAGAGCTTGAGGCGCTCGTACTCTTGGGCGACATCAGAATGGGCGTTGAGATAATCGCGGAAGTAGAGCTCATCATTGTCGCCGGCAATGCGCAAGTGGACGTGAAAGACCCGCTCGGCGAAGCACTCCGACGTATAGCCCTTGTTGAGGTCTCGGTCGGCCATGACCAGGTAGCCATGGGCTGCAAGCCGCGCCTTGACGGATTCGATAGTCGCGTCATCGGGTAGCTCGACGAGAATGTCGACGATGGGCTTTGCCCAGATACCATCGATTGCCGTACTGCCGATGTGGTGAATTGCATGGGGCAGGTCCGGAGACAGGATGCCATCGAGCACGGAGGCCTCCTCGCGATACCAGTCAGCCCAGCAGTCCCGATGCTCCACGAGCTCGATAGGAAAGAGCTGCCAGAGCTCCTCGAGAGACATGTCAGTCAAGGATTTGGACACAGGTAGCGCTCCTTTGGTCGTGGCCATGGAATCATTGTAAATGCTCCTAGCCGGATTAGGGCAGACGCGAAAGGATAAGAGGAACTGCCGCACGGTAAACCCAAGCTCCATCTACAAACGCTTGCGCAGATAGACCATGTCGACAAGCCGAACGCCACCTTCGAATATGGGATGGTCGTAGTTTTCCGTGAAGAACCCTTCGACTATATGAGAGCGTTCGAAGCCGCATCGCTCGTAAAACGGTATGGTGAGCGGGCTATCACCCGTCCCCGCTTGCAGGATGTCATACTCGCCCGCATGACGCTTGGCCACGAAGTCGATGAGCATACGGCCATAGCCCCGATGCTGATGAGAAGGATCAACCGCGATATTCTTTATCTCTAGCACGCCATCGCCCGCATCGTTTACGACGCACTCGCCCACCACGATGCCGCCTGCCTCCAGGACGTACATCGTGCCTTCGTCGAGATAGCGATCGATCATGCTCTCCTGCTCGTCGGCAAGTAAGAGCAAGGGCAGGTGGCGTCGCCTGTCGCCATGTTCCTCGCGAATGAGCATGGGCGGTTCTCCTTAAGACGCGGACTTTGGCATCATTGTAAATGTCATAAAGGGTCATCGCATCTGGATAACCCTTACAACCTCAACGGCGAGATCATGGATGCGCTCGATGGTGAAGAGCACCTGCTGACCAAGACGTGCATCATCTTCTGTCCTGCCGGCATGCCGCACATGCGCGTCAGTATCCGTCGCGTGGACAAGCCGATCTTTCACTTCTCGGTGGTGACGGCGACGAAGTACGAACGGGGCGTACGGGAAGTGAGGGGACACTCTGGTCGTGGATTTTGACTTCAAAACATGGTAGGATGGGTAGGCACTCACCGCTGCCACGGTGGGCGTATCTCAAGTTTCCTACCAGTACTTGAGCGAGATAGCCTCCCGTTTGCGGGGGGTTATTTCATTTCATCTGCCTTATGCCCACCACAACCGCCACGAACAGAGCGGCAATCGAGGCATACAGCTGCAACAGGGCGACCAGAAACTCCATATCCATACGCGTACCTGCTTTCTGCCTAGCGAGATACGCTTGCACCTACCCATATCACCAGCCGCTTTCGCGACGAGCGACCCGGTATTCAAATTTCAAAAAGCGAATGCTTCTCTGCTCGTATACGAACATTTGTTCTATTATAGCAACACAATCCGTATATATCATATTTAATTTTGGGATTATAATGAGATCATTCAGATGAAATGAGGAGCGCGCATGAGCCTGACGAGAGTGGCCATTCCCCTATCGGGAAAGATTAGCGATGAAGAGGCAATTGCCATGCAGACACTAGCCCACGACCTGGGTAGGATGGGCATTGCCGTCACGATTCCCGACCCTCCCGTCGACGGCGAGCTCGTCTTCGAGTACGACCACGATGCCTACAAGCGCGGCGCCGGTCGCAAGAGAAAGCAAGCGCCTGCCGACAGCGCAATTGCCGGCTTGAGCGAATCGGAGACAGACGGCTGGCTCGTCAGAACGGCAGCCGAGGTAATCGCCGAGGCCCTTGGTGTGTCACGCTCGACGGCGTACCGCCGCAAGGCCGAAGCCAGGCAGCGGGTGGAGTACGCGATGGTGGGTATGGGAGAGAAATAGCCAAGATGTGACAATTCTAGACTGCCGATCACCACTTTTCTGCGTCCTGGAAGCGCTCCATAGATGCGATGTTATCCATGTGCAGTTGTATTCAACTTAGCGTGATTAATAGTCAGTATGTCACTACTCCAAAACCCATACTTCCTCCTATCTCGAAGATCCCGCCGCGCGGGTCCTGCGCGCCACCTGGCCGTATCGCCTCGCCACCCTCGCACCCTCGCCGGGCATGACGTGGTCGTAGCGATACGTCATCTCTATCCTTGTGTGCCCGAGCCTCTCGCGCACGGCCTCGGGATTCTCGCCGTCACCGAGCAGCTGCGTGGCATGCGTGTGGCGCAGGATGTGACACGCCTCGCCATGTGAAAGAGCAACGCCGCATCCCGCACAAAGCGCCTTGAACTCATCGCTCATCGCACGAGGGCGGATCGCCGCGCCCGACTTGCCACAGGTTTGACTACCAGTCAGTATGTCACTGCTCCAAAACCAACTTTGGTTGTACCGGCGTAGTATTCTCATCGTCGCAAGGGCCACGCACGATAGCCCGGGCGGCGGTACCTTGATAACGGGACGCGGCGCATGTGGTAAGGTGTGCATGTGCCGGATGGCGGCTGAACCCCTGAAAGGGGGTGAGGTCATGGTTACTTGGAAAGAACTCTTCGCGTTCGCCCTCGTGGTCATAGCGGCTATGACGTTGGCTACAGTGCTAATGAAATAGCCGCCCCCTAGCTAAAGGTGACGGCTTTCTCACAGTGCAGTAAACACTTTGGGGATTAGCCGAGCCGCTGCAACGGTGGCCATCCGGTACTCCCACATCTTACCACAAGTTTGACTACCAGTCAGTATGTCACTGCCCCAAAACGAGGGTTATAGGCACGAAGTGTTCCAGCACGGTCAGCGACATGCAATTCTAGGCGCAATGGCCCGGCGGTGCGGCAACGAAGTGGGACAACAGCGCATATGAGGAGTAGATGGCGGTGGAACGCCCACTCCACAGGCTAATCGCTTGTTAGCCCAGCATCGCTCAACGCATCCAACCAGTATGGATTCTTTAACTCGTGTATCACCGCATCTTGCATGTCGCTAACCTCAAACAACGCAAGAAACGTGCTGAAATCGTCTTGCCCTGGAGCCACATACTTGCCTTTGGCATCGACACGATTGGCCCTCCTGGTCAACTCGAAGAGCTCCTTGTTCGTATCGAGAAGCTTCTCGAGCGCATCCTTCAGAGTGCTCTCGAGGACAAGGAGCTGGCTCATGCAGTCCTCGAACGCAGACTCTTCCTTTCCCGGTCCTCCGGTCGCGGAGCCAAGATCCTCGAAGCACCGCGAGATAATCCGTGAATCGGCAACCGCTGACACCGCATCCTCGGAATACATCTCGAGCTCGTCAATCAGCCGCTTGTATACCTGGGCAAGCGA
>CABURF010000156.1 GCA_902493755.1 uncultured Coriobacteriia bacterium | reverse complement strand
ATGAAAGGACACCACCATGGCCGAGAAGAACAAGCAGGTCCGCTTTAACATCCAGGCAAGCCCCGACCGCATGTGCGGCGTATACGCCAATGCCTCGATCGTGAGCACGACCAATGCCGAGTCCCGCATTGACTTCCTCTACGTCGACCATGCCAACAAGCAGGGCGATGACGTTCCGGCACATCTCGTTGCGCGCGTCATCATGCCCACCACTGCGCTCGCCGACCTTTCAGAGACCCTGAGCAAGCACATCTCCAAGCATCTCGAGCAGGGAATGTAGACTCCAGCGAAGCCGATTAAACCAAGAGAGACGAAAATGCCTGATACGCCAAATTACAAGCATACGATGAACCTCCCCAAGACTTCCTTCAAGATGAAGGCGAGCTTGCCCCAGCATGAGCCGGAGCGCCTCAAGAAGTGGGAGGACATGGACCTGTACTACAAGGTGCTCGCCCATAACGAAGGGCACGAGTCCTTCGTCCTGCATGACGGACCGCCTTACGCCAACGGTCCCATTCACATCGGTCATGCGCTCAACAAGACGCTCAAGGACATCATCGTCAAGTACCACGCGCAACGCGGCTACTACGCGCCGTATGTTCCCGGTTGGGACTGCCATGGCCTGCCCATCGAGAACAAGGTGGAGGAGGAGCTTGGCCCCGAGAAGATGGCCAAGATCGACGTTCCCACCTTCCGCAAGATCTGCCGTGAATATGCCGAGAAGCAGGTCGATGGCCAGCGTGAGGGCTTTAAGCGCCTTGGCGTTTCAGGTGACTGGAACAATCCCTACCTTACCTTCACGCCCGAGTACGAGGCGGGAAACATCGAGGTCTTCAAGGACCTCTATCTTTCGGGGGCGATCTACCGTGGTCGCAAGCCCATCCACTGGTGCACGCATTGCCACACGGCGCTTGCCGAGGCCGAGATCGAGTATTCTGACGAGGTGAGCCCCTCGGTCTTCGTAAAGTTCCGTTTTACCGAAGTGCCCGAGGCCTTCAAACCGGTCATGCACGATGACGCGGCGATGTCGGTCATCATCTGGACGACCACCCCGTGGACGCTGCCGGCAAATGCCGCCGTGAGTCTCAATCCGGATGCCGAATACGTGGCCGTGCGCGTGCGCGGCGAGTACTTCGTGCTTGCCCGCGAGCTGCTGGAAAGCGTCGCCGAGAAGGCGGGCTGGTCGGGCTACGAGGTCGTCGAGAAGGACGGCGAGCCCTTCGTCGTGAAGGGCATCGACTTGGCAGGCGCTACGTACAAGCATCCCATTCACGCGGGCATGACGGGCACCCTCATCTATGGCGATCATGTCACGTTGGATACGGGTTCCGGTGCGGTTCACACCGCTCCCGGTCATGGCGCCGATGACTACGAGGTCGGCCTCAAGTTCAACATACCCGTCATCATGCCCGTCGATGACGATGGCAAGTTCATGCAGGGCGGTGGCCCCTGGGCAGGCAAGGACGCCGTGGGCAGCAACGAGGACATCATCGCGTGGCTCGACGAGGACAACGCGCTGATTGCACGCGATGACATCTCGCACTCGTACCCCCACTGCTGGCGTTGCAAGAACCCTGTCATCTTCCGTGCGACTACCCAGTGGTGCGTCTCGATGGATAAGACGGGTTTGCGCGAAAAGGCGCTCGAGCAGATAAACGATGACGTACGCTGGATTCCGGCATGGGCGTCTAACCGCATCGGCTCGATGGTCGAGGAGCGACCTGACTGGTGCATCAGCCGCCAGCGCTATTGGGGCGTGCCCATCCCGGTGTTCAAGTGCAAGTCCTGCGGAGAGATCGTTGCCACCGAGGAAAGCTTCGATGCGGTCATCGAGCTATTCCGCACAAAGGGTGCCGATGCCTGGTACACCACTGCTCCCGAGGACTACCTGCCCTCAAGCGTGTGTTGTCCCAATTGCGGCAGCCATGATCTCGAGCCCGAAAAAGACGTCCTCGACGTCTGGTGGGAGTCTGGTGTGTCGCATACGAGCGTTTGCGAGGCCCGTCCGTATCTGCATCGTCCCGCGGACGTGTACCTCGAGGGTTCCGACCAACATCGCGGTTGGTTCCAGTCCTCGTTGCTCACGAGCGTGGGAGCCTATGACGAGGCGCCTTTCAAGACGGTCGTGAGTTGCGGTTTCACGGTTGACGAGAACGGACGCAAGATGTCCAAGTCCATCGGCAACGTCATCGACCCGCTCGAGGTCTGCAAGGAGTTCGGTGCCGACGTGCTGCGCCTGTGGGTGGGGTCGGTCGATTACTCGCAGGACATGTCCGTGAGTCACACCATCTTCGAGCGGACCTCGGATGCCTACCGTCGTATTCGCAACACCTTCCGTTATCTGTTGAGCAACCTCAACGATTTCACCAACGATGACTTCGTCAGTGCCGATGAGATGCTTGAGTTTGACAAGTGGGCTCTTGCCCGTCTGCAGGCACTCGTGGAGGAGACGACGCAGGCATATGAGGACTATCACTTCCATAGCGCCTATCGTGCCTGGTATGACTTCATCGTCGGCATTTCGTCCGAGTACTTCGATGCGGTGAAGGATCGTCTCTACGCCGACGCTGCTGTTTCCGTCGAGCGTCGCAGCGCCCAGAGCGTTCTAGCCAACATGCTCGAGGCCATGGTGCGCCAGTTCGCTCCCATCCTGACCTTCACCTGTGATGAGGTGTGGGAGAAGTACCCCGAGGGCATGATTGAGGAGGGGCGCGTGGCGTCCGTCCAGCTGGCCGGCTGGCCTGCGGCAGAGGACTTTGCCCCGCAGCTTTCCGCCGCCGAGCGCGAGGGGCTTCTGGCTTCCTACGAGGTCGTCATGGCGGCTCGCGATGCCGTGATGAAGGCCATCGAAGAAGCGCGAAACGATGGCATGTTCACGAAGAGCCAGGAGGCTGCCGTGACGATCATGGGCAACACGCAGCTCATCGAGGCTCTGGCTGCCCATGGGCTGGAGACGCTTGCCGAGGTCTTCATCGTCTCGGCCGTCGAGCTCGAGGAGTCCGATGACGCCGACGGTTTCGTGGCGAGCGTATCGCCGGCTCCCGGCGAGAAGTGCCCGCGTTGCTGGAACTATCGCGAGCTTGGTCCCGACGGTCTATGCGAGCGCTGCCATGACGTCGTGTTTGGCCTCGAGTTCGAGACCCTCGAGTAGCGGGTAGGTGTCGCGTAAGCGGACATTCGCGCTGTTCATCCCCATCGTAATTGCGATGGTCGTTTTCGACCGCCTGGCCAAGGGTTGGGCGGTCGATCATTTGCGGCAAGGCGTTGCCGGACCCGATTTCGGGCTCGTCGACTTCACGCTCGTGCACAACGCCGGCGCGGCCTTTGGCATGGGGCAGGGAAGTGGCGTTATCTTTATCGCGATTGCAATCGTGATATGCGTTGCCGTCATCATCTGGCTTGTTGTTGGCAAGCGTCATAATGCTCTGGAGGTCACGGCGCTCGCGCTTGTGGTCGCCGGTGGTATCGGTAACTGCATCGATCGTCTCACCGCGGGCTACGTTGTCGACTTCATTCGGTTCACCTTTGTCGACTTTCCCGTCTTCAACGTTGCCGATATCTGCGTGACCTGCGGCGTCATTCTCTTTCTCGTCGCCATCATCTTCACGGGCGTGCTTTCCGACACCGATGGAGAGGAGGGGTGATGACGAACGTCTTTGATCACGAGGTAAGTATCGACGAGCAGGGCGCACGTCTTGACGCCTTCGTGGCTTCCCTCGGCATCGATGAGCTCGCCTCGCGCTCGGCTGCCGTGCGCCTCATCGAGTCCGGTCGCATACTCGTCAACGGCCAGTCCACGACCAAGAAGCGCATCGTAGTTGCCGGCGATCAGGTCCACATCGAGATTCCGCCCCGTAGCGGCGAAGGTGGCATAA
>CABURF010000155.1 GCA_902493755.1 uncultured Coriobacteriia bacterium | reverse complement strand
TACCATGCAGGTGCAGGCCATCGCCGCGACGGATTCGTCGGTAGCGCTTGTCGATGGCAGCACGGTACGCGTCGTTGCGTCCGGTTCCCAGGCGGTCCAGGCCCAGGGCATCGCCTATGCTTCGAACGGCAAGGATTCTTCGCTCCTTGTCGATGCGGGCTCGTCCGTCATCGTGCAGAACGATTCCCAAAGACAGCAGAAGGGCGACATCTCCTACCCGAGCAAGCCCTCCGTACGCTACCTCAAGGCAAACCTCATGCGCTTCTATCCCGAAGAGGGCACGGCTCTCTACGCCGAGATCCAGAGCCTCTTCAAGCGCTATGCCAAGGCCGACGTTCCCGACGATCGCGATGGCCATGTCTACGATACCTACCTGTACTACGCCGCCCCCCTCACCTTGAGCGACGGCACCTACGTGTGGGCCTACTCCGACCCCGTCGCCCCGGAGGATGTCGGCAAGCTCGACAAGATCAAGGCGAGCGTCTTCTACTCCCAGAGCTATTACGACATCGTCCCGAATGCCCAGGCCGTGGCCTTGACCGGCTCCATGCCCGAAGCCCGCATTGCCGGTGCGCTCGAGGCCAATTCCCCATCTGGCGATGCATCGGACGTGTATGCGGAGCTTACCCAGGAGGATGCGCAGAAGGGCCGCGAGGACATTGTCGTCGAGCGTGGCGCCCGCATCGTTGCCTCCGCAAGCGATGCGTCCTATCGCAAGCAGACGGGCCATCTCGATTTGCGCGACATCTTCAAGCTGGACGTGAGCAGCAAGGTCATATATCCGGCCTATTACTACAACTACGATTACCGTGAGGTGGAGTTCGCGCATGCCGAAGGGCAATGCCTCGCGGGACCCAGCGCGAGCTGCGTTCAGGTGAGGGATGCGAGCTCCCTCGCGCAGGGCCAGGTGGACGCCGCGGCCCGCGAGGTCGTCACGAACATCTTGGCTCCCCGTCAGACGGCGCCCGTCGCGGTGACGCCCGGAGAGGTCACGGTGACCTTTGACAACCTGCGCGCCGCCGACGGCACCATGCTCGCGTCCCAGAGCCGTGTCCAAGGCTATGGGACCACGCTTGCCTCCGGGGGCGCTATTCCCACGGCGAGCGATTACATCTGGGCCGGACTGACCTATCGCTTCGTGGGCTGGACTACCACTCAATCCGGCCAGAGCGCCAAGACCTGGGACGAGGAACACATCGGCGATCTCAAGCTCGACGAGACGACGGATGCCTTGAAGGGAAACATCAGCATACGTGCCGTCTATGTCCCCGTTGCTCCGGGCCAACATCTCGCGAGCTTCAAGGTGGACGGGTACGTCGAGGCCCATGGCGTCTACGAGGGGCAAAGCCCGGATTACGTCTATGCCGTGCGCAGCGCGACAACCTCGATTCCCACGAAGCAACATGGCAAGGCGGGCATGATCTACGGTTTCACCGGCTGGAGCGATGAGACGGGCGGTGATGCGCGGCTCTACGGGGGAACCCTGCCTCCTGCGACACGTGATTGCAGCTACGTCGCCACCTTCTCGGAAAGACCCGGTCGTTACAACGTCTACTACTATGGCATGCTTCCCGTAAGGGAAGGCATGCAATACACCTATGCCATCAAGCAGGTCTATGGAGGAAGCAACGGACTCGACAAGGCCAACGAGGTCGCGCGACAAGGCGATGTCCGCTATGACGACGCCCATGTGTACAGCTTCATCGGTTGGTCGCCACGGCAAAGCGACATCGAACCCTATTACGGCCTGGAACCTCCCATGGTGCCGATTCCCACCGCTGCGGGCGCTCAGGATGACCTGACGAAGCAATCGAGCGTCTATGCCATCTACGAGGTGCGTGAGCGCAAGGTTCCCGTAGACTTCTACGTTGACGGGCAGCTCTACGCGCAGGCTGATGACGTGCCGACGACGACGACCGTGAACGGTGCCTTTGACGCTACCGGAGTGTCGCGCCCCGCGGACAAGGGCGAAGACCTGCCCTTCCGCGGCTGGTCGCTCTCGCCCGATGATTCCAACTACATCAGGGGGTCGGTAAAGACGCTTGCGACGTTGACGCAAGGCGAAGACCCCGTCACGCTCTATGCCGTCTTCGGGAAGGATGCGGTGGAGGAGTTGCCAAACGCGTCTGGAAGCGACGCGGATGATGGCGGGTCTGCTTCGGTTGCCTTGTTTGGTTCCCGCAATGCCCCGCGGGCGAAGACTCCCATTGCCTCTGCCGGTGGTTTGGCCGCAAACGCCAATCCCAACGCAAGCGGCCTTGCCCCGCAGGACTCCTTGGGCGATGGGCAGTCCGATGCGTCCGATGGCCCTTCGCAGCAGGCCGACGCCCTCAACATGAGCCTGGTCGCATTCGTGCTCATCGCGTTCGTGCTCGCCGGTTTTGCCCTGTGGTGGATCGCACGCGTGCGCCGTGACCGCAAGCTCGACAAGGAGGACGACTTCTACGAGCCTGCTTCTTCGGCGCACAGTGGTGAGCAGGTCGTGTTCTGATGGCGCGTAAGGGCAAGCATCAGGATATGCCAAGGGAGCGTTCCATCGAGGTCCTGATCGAGGAACACGAGGAAGTGTCCCTGAGGAAGGGCTCGGAGCGAGCGCTTGACCGGAGGCTACGCATCATCCTCATCCTCATCGCGGTCACGGTGGCCGTTTTCATCGTCGGCCTCATCATCCCCAAGAACCTGTTCAACGAGACGCTGCACACGACGAACTACAACGACGGCTACACGCTCGCGTGGTTCATCCGCGATCTGAGCGAGAACGTGAACGGGTTGTTTGCCATGCTCATGGGCAACGCAATTGCGGGGAACAAGACGATCAATCTTGCGACGACCTACGGGGTCATCATCTTATGCGGTGCCGGCCTGGCGCTCTGTGGTGCCGTATACCAGGGAACGTTTCGCAACGCGTTGGTATCGTCATCGACTTTGGGCGTCATGAGCGGTGCGGGTCTGGGCATGGCGCTTTGGGTCGTCTTCTTCTATGACGCGAGCCAGTCCCACGGCCTGTGGTTCGAGTCGGATAGCCTCCAGACGGTGACCGATCCCCTCATGTCGCTCTGGAACTCCTACGGCCTGGCCCTCTGCAGCTTCGTGGGTTGCGCCATCGTGGTCGGTCTCGTCATGCTCGTGATCGGCACGGTGGGACGTGGTTCCACCTCCGGTCTCATGATGATCATCGTGGGCCAGGTGATCGGTTCCATCATGGGCGCGGTGTCGTCCACTATCCGCTATTACTACATCGTCGTCGACCCCGAAGGCCCCCAGGCCGACATGATGATGCAGCTTCAGATATCGTCGTTTTACCGCTCCTATTCCGTCATCGACCTGCTTGCCGTCGGCGTTCCCGTCCTCGTCATGTTCCTCGTCGTCATGCATTACAGAAGCCAGCTCACCCTGCTCGCCTTCTCGGAGGGCGAGGCCAGGGCCATGGGCGTGGAGACGCGGCGCATGCGCTTCGTCATCATCGCCCTGGCAACGCTCGTGACGGCGCTCATCGTCTCGTTCTGCGGCCGCGTGGGCTTTATCGGGTTCATGGCCCCGCACCTCGCGCGCAGGCTCGTGGGTCCCAACTTCACCTATCTCATGCCACTTTCCATGGTGGGCGGCGGCGTGTTCGTTCTCGTGTCCTACGTTCTCGTCACGATGTTTCTGGGCGACGGCTACGCAACCATGTCGGGCATGTTCATTTCCATCGGAGGCGCCATCGTCTTCCTTGTCACGGCCATCCGCGGGGTGGGGAGCAAACGTGGCACGTTCTGAGGACAAGGTGACGATGCTCGAGGGCAAGCACAGCAGGGCAAGCATCGCGCGCGCCAAGGCCGAAAGGGCCGCGGCGGCCGACGAGGTCAAGGCGACGACCGACGATGCAAGGGCCG
>CABURF010000154.1 GCA_902493755.1 uncultured Coriobacteriia bacterium | reverse complement strand
GCGTACCCCAACTGGGGATCGTTTGACACCGAGGTGCTCTTTCCCACGACGGACATCGACTTCGACGGGCTGATGCTGCGTGCACCCCATGATAGCGACGGCTTTCTCAGGACGCTCTATGGCGATTACATGCAGCTGCCTCCCGAAGAAGAACGCTATACACACGCACCTGTCATCCTCGACTTAGGCGACGGCATCGATGTCATGAAAGGGACGTGAAGGCCGTCTCAAGTGCATTGACGGTCTTGTCCCAGCAACATTCAGTAGCAACGAAGGCGCTCAGGTCTTCTTTTGAAGCGCGTTGCAACGTCGCCTCGCGAATAGCCTGCGCAACGTCTGCGGGTTCGCAGCTCTCGAGCATGACGCCATGGCGCACCGGATCAAAGCCCATCCCCTCGTCCGTGCCTCCCACATGCGGCATGACGGGGATGCAGCTCTGGGCAGCCGCTTCCAGAAGCGAGGTGCAGAAACCCTCCGAACGCGTCGGTAGGCAGAAAACATCCGCATCACGCAGAAAGGCGGAAAGGTCCGCCTGGTCAAGCTTGCCGAGCAAGGCAACGTTGTCAAAGTCTTGACATGCAATCTGCTTGTATTGGCTGCCATCGCCGGCCAGTGCGCATACGAACCCACCGCCCAAGAGCGCCGCAGCCTGTGCAAACGAGAGCGCCCCCTTCTCGGGTTCGAGACGCCCGACAAAAGCGACGAGCGTCTTGTCACGCGCATGCAACTCGTCACGAAAGTCCCGTTCTGATGCAACATCTTTGAATTGCTCGACATCGATGGCATTGGGAATAATGGCCATGGTTTCTATGTCAAAGTGCGTCAGCCAGCTCCTGCTTGCCTGCGAGACACCCGCAAAGGCGGGGCCAAGGCGCCGCATACGTTTGGTTATGGCATGCTCATAGCGCTCGACGAACCAATCGATGATGCCGCCGCCAAAGGTCAGGTGGGCAGAGCCGTGGTCAAGCACGATGACAGGAACGCCAATGCGCTTCGCAAAACGCGCGCCCTCAAGGGAATGCCGATAGAAACGCGTATTGACGAGCACACGATCGATGCCGCGAGTAGCAAGCTCGTCAAGCATATGATGATAATCGGCATTCTTAAGCGAGATGGGCAGGCGACCATCCAGAAGTGGCCTGCATGGCAGACGATGCACCTCGACGCCATCAACTTGCACCTCGCGAGCAGGCGTGTTCGCAGAGAGCTGAGAGGTCACAACGAAGACGCGATGACCTTGCGCAGTAAGCTCATGAGCGAGGCGCTGGGTAAACAGCTCGACACCGCCTGCATGTGGCGCATACTGCGCCGAGAAAATCGCATATGCGCGAGCTGGGGATGACATGATCTCCCCGTCAGTCCTCGTCATGCTCGCCAAGATGCCTTCGCTCATAATGGTCTAGCCTGTCGATGGCTATCTGCTGGGTGAGTTCCTTCACGCGATTCTCGAGCTGGGATATACGCCGGTTCGAGAAAAAATCGCGGAGGATCAATATGAAAATGAAGAAGAGGAAGACAAGGTTGACCGGTGATTGAAAACCGATGGCGTCCGACAGAAGCGAGGGAATCTGAGGAAAGATGCTCATCAGAACAATGAGAAGGGAAAACGCCACCCAGAACATGGCATCCTCGATGCTCATCTTGGACTTCTTGATGCTATGCAGCAGGAAGGCCATGAGGCCGATGGCGGCGGCGATCAGTATGATTCGCAGGGCAATCGAGAACATCACATCACCTTATCTGAAGAACTGTATGAGAAGAACGGACAACGCCATACGCGCCATATACGATGTCGAGGTCCTGAAATTCAGGTAGCTCTCCCCCGCAATGCGCTCGTCCATGGAGACTTGGACCTCGGCAACGCGAGCATCCTTCTTCCTGATGAGATAGGCAAGGGTGTCCGGCTCGGGTCCGAGGTTGGGACCGTAGGCAAGCTCTTTGATCATGCGATGATTGTATGCGCGCATGCCCGAAGTCGGGTCGTTGATTTTCAAGCCTGTCGTGAGCTTGATCATCGCCTCGATAAGGTTGTTACCGAACATGCGCATGCTCTTGGGCTTGGGAGCATCCACGAAACGCGAGCCGATCACGATATCGTTATCGGCCAAAGCGGCGACCATGGGGGCAATATACTCGGGACGATGCTGACCATCGGCATCAAACTGAATCGCACAGTCATAGTCATGTTTATCCGCATACTTGAGGCCAGCTTGAAAGGCACCGGCAAGCCCAAGATTTACAGGCAGATCGAGAAAGCGAAATCCGCGCGCACGGCAGATGCTTGCGGTGTTGTCCTTCGAACCATCATTGACCACGATGTAGTCATACTGGGGATAATCGGTCTCGAGCGTGCCGACAACACGTGCAATGTTCTCCTCCTCGTTGTAAGCAGGAATTATGAGCAGAACCCTCGAATGCACGTGAATCCATTTCTCGTCTTAGAACATCCGGATGATGTCATGGGGCGCAAACGCAAAAGCACCAGATAGCAAATTACCCTGTCAGCGCCTTAAAAGCAATATAGGCCAAATACATGAAACTGATTCCCGAAAGCGTCATCACGATCGGCATGGCCAGACGCGCCTTGACTTGGATGCATTTTGAACGCAACGCGAGCAGCAACAAGATGATGACGGGGATGAGGTACCGACCCTGCACGCCTTGAATAACCGTATCGGTGTTTAAGGTCCAATCAATCGCCAGCGCGAGCATAGTGGCCAGCAAAGTGATGACAAACAGGCAGGCACTCGTCATCGTCTTCGGCGCGGACGCTCGAGGCAAGCAGAAAGAAGACGAGGAAATACGATGTCCACGTGGGAAGCGCGACACGCCCCTCGAGCCATCCGGGCACGCCGCCCACGAGCTCGGGCAGATAGTTACTCGTATTGACGAGCAGAGTATTGGCAAAGAGCAAGTAGGTCGCCCTTGGATCGCTTAACAAGCCGCCGAGCGTATAACATTCCGCGCCTTCGTACTCGGGAGACTTGCCTCCCGTACTTCCACCTGACAGGTAGGGAAGCAACGCCGCAAAACGCGATGCGATCATGAAAAGAATCGGGAGGGCAAGCACGCAGAGCTTAAACATGACACACGATGTCCGCGAGTTAAAACGGCGCGCAGGCACAAAGAGAACGAGGAAATTGACGGTCATGTACACAACCTTGCAGGGAGCTAGGATTGATGCCACCGCAACGGTGCCTATGCACAGGCTTTTCGAGATCTTCTCCTCCCCTCCTCGCATCGCTCTGAGTAGCAGAGCCGTCAGGAGGAACGCCATGCCGATAATGGGCCCATCGTATGAATACGACCCCAGAATATGCAAGGTCATGGGCATAAGCGATGCTGCCATGAACATGTTCTTGCCAATGGGCGTGAGTCTCACAGCGAATATGATGAGTATCGCCGCATAGAGCATGTTGAACAGGCGCCCAAGGAAGAACATGGGCACCGCACCAAGCCCGATGAGCTTCGCGAACATGATGCCAAGCGCTGCTGGAATCTTGAGCTGGGGAAGCGGCAGGTTCGTTACAACGCCAACGGAATCATCGTCATAAAGCTTACTGTGGGTGAGCCAATACTCATGAACAGGCGAGTTATCCGAGCTGAAGACCTCGAATTCATCATTCGTGACCCTCCAATGCTCCGCTGTGATGAGCTTGTTTACGACCTTTTCATCGTGAATCAACTCAGCATCGCTCGCACGCATGAGGTCTGCATCTTGAAAGCTCAGAATATTCGAGTACGCATAGGTAGTCCTGAAGTGGTAGATGCCATCGGGCACGGATCCGGGCGGAAAAAAGAGCGAGAACGCCACGCCGCAGATAATGAGCACAACGGGAAAGACCTTGCGACAAACTGCATCGACCGTCTGGGGAAGCA
>CABURF010000153.1 GCA_902493755.1 uncultured Coriobacteriia bacterium | reverse complement strand
TTGGTCGCGGGGGCTGGATTTGAACCAACGACCTCCGGGTTATGAGCCCGGCGAGCTACCAGACTGCTCCACCCCGCAATATGTCGAGCAGTGCGCTTCAAGCGTGTTTGACTATGTTACGCGCGAATCCCGCTAAATGCAAGAACTTTTTCAGATCATCGTGCGTGCATGTCGCTTTCCATGTTATTATTGCGATAACGCAATAATTTAGGAGAACACTATGTTATCCGTTTCCGAAAGCGCAAAGCAGCTGAACATTAGTGATGCACGTGTCCGAGCACTTATCAAATCGGGTCAACTGCCCGCAACGAAATGTGGTCGCGGATGGGTGCTTCGCGAAGAAGATGTCCTACAGCGTCTTATGGAAAAGCCCAAGGCAGGACGTCCTAAAAACCAGGTCAAAGACCTCCAGAACGAGGGAATGCCTCCTGCAAAAACAGACAATACGCTCCATGAGCTGTATGACCGTTGCCGCGCCCTCTTCCAACACATTCCTACCGAGGAAATGATGTCGCAAGCAAAAAGTAGCGAGGAAGCAGACTTCTACATGGCGATGGCCGATTTCTTTCTTCAGCGCAAGCAAGCCCAATTGATCAAATCTGGGGTGTATTGATGAAAGCCCCTACGTATGTGGTCTTTGCCGGTGTAAATGGAGCGGGCAAATCGACGTTCTATCATACGGACTTTTGGAAAGGGCCCTCGACACCGCGTTCCCTCGTGCGCATAAACTCCGATGAAATCGTAATCGAATCTGGCGGAAATCCCCAATCAAGCGCCGACCAAATTCGCGCTGGGCGCGAAGCGCTTCGTCGCATTGACGATTGCCTCTCGCATCATGTGAGCTTCAATCAGGAGACCACGCTTACGGGCCGCACCTGTTTGAAAACCATCCATAGGGCCCAAGACGAGGGCTATCGCATCGTGCTGTACTACATCGGAGTCGCTTCATCCCAATTGGCACTCGATCGCATTGCGCATCGCGTGTCTGTAGGAGGTCATCCGGTCGAAGAGGAGGCGGTACGTCGTCGTTACATCGCCTCGATGCGAAACCTGTCCAGCGTTATCAGGCTATGTGATGAAGTGACCGTCTTCGATAATTCCGTTGAGTTTGTCGCACTGGCGCGTTGGACGCGCGGAGCGCTCTCGTGGGTTGGCAACATCGCCATGCGCGGGTCATGGCTCATGGAGGCCATCTGCGATGACGATATCTGGGGCGCTTAGGGGGTAAAGGCGGTTCCGGCCGCAAGAACTTTTTCGAGCCGTTCCTGTCTAATCCTCTTCGTCCTCGGGCTCAGCTACGGTGACGACGCACCTGATCTTGTCGATGCGATGGCGATCCATGCTGAGCACGGTGAACTTGACGTGCTTGTCGTAGTGATCCATCTCCGCGACGTCGCCCTCGTCGGGAATGCCATCGGTGAGCGCCATGAACAGTCCGCCCACGGTCTCGACTTCGTCGGCCTGCTCGGGCCTGAACCCGATGATCTCCTCAAGGTCATCGATGGCCAACGCGCCATCGATCTCGAAGGTGCCGTCGGAAAGCTCGACGACTTCCTCTTCCTCGTCATCGTGATAGTACTCGTCATCGACGCGACCCACGATCTGCTCGAACACGTCTGACATGGTCACGATTCCGGCCGTGCCACCGTGCTCGTCGATTACCTGGCAGATGCCTGTGCGGTTTTCCCTCAGCGTGTCGAGCAGACGCGCGATGGGCAGCGTCTCGGGCACCGCGGGAAGCTCGCGGATGTTCCAGTCCTCAAGGGGCAGACCCCGCTCCTGGTCGAAGAGGTCCTTCACGTGCACGAACCCGATGACGTTGTCCTTGGATCCGCTGCACACGGGATAACGCGTGTACTTGTGCTCGTGGATGAGCTCGAGATTCTTTTCAAGCGTGTCCTCGGTGTCGAGGCAGATCATGTCCATGCGCGGGGTCATGATGGCCTCGGCATCCTTGTCTCCCAGGTCGAAGATGTTGTCGACGTACTCGTTTTGCTCGGGATCGATGAGTCCGCTTTCCGTCGATTCGTCGATGAGCAGTTTGATTTCCTCATCGGTGTAGATCTCGTGGGCCTTCGCCTCATCATGACAAGTCGCGCGAACGACGAGGTTGGTGATGCCGTTGAACAGCCACATGAACGGATAGGTAATCTTATAGAAGAACGCAAGGGGACCGGCAGTCGCCAACGCGTACTTCTCGGTCGAGAAAATCGCGAAGGACTTGGGGATGAGTTCGCCCACCACGACATGCAGCGTCGTCACGATGAAGAAGCCGACGCCGACGCAAATGGGATAGATGGTGCTCTCGGGCAAGCCAGCCGCAAGAAGCGGCATTTCGAGCACGGCGGACACGGCAGGCTCTCCCAGCCAGCCTATGGCAAGCGACGCGAGCGTGATGCCAAGTTGGCAGGCCGAAAGGTATGCGTTTATGTTCTCGGCGATTTTCTTGGCGGCGCGTGCACCGGGCTTCTTCTCCTCGACGGCAAGCTCGATCTGCGATTTGCGAACACGTACCAGAGCGAATTCTGCGATGACGAAGAAGGCGTTCATCAAGAGGAAGAAGATGACGAGCAAAATGCTGATCACGGTAAACATTTTTGTTGCGCGGCTCCTTAACTACGACCATGCGCCCCTATTCTAGCGAATAATGCGTTTTTGGGCATCTCGGACACGCCAATCCCGCGCACATGTACCAAGTCGTTATCTGTTGGTCTACACTGATGGCACTGTCTGCAAGAAAAGGGGGCGGCCGTGGATTTCGACAGCATCGAGGATATTCGCGCGTACTTTGCCGACGATGAGTTCGCACGCAAGTGTCTGGGAGCAACCATTGACGACTACGACTTCGAGACCGGTATTGCGACCGTGAGCATGGAAATCGACGATCGCCATCACAACGCCCAGGGTTTCGTGATGGGCGGGGTCTTCTTCTCGCTCGCAGATTATGCGCTTGCCGTCGCAAGCAACGTCAACCAACCGCCGTCGGCCTCGACCAATTCCAGCATCGCCCACATGCGCCGCATCAAGGGCAACAAGCTCAAGGCCGTCGCCCATCCCGACAAACTCGGTCGTAACCTCGCCTTCTTCACGATCGACCTCTTCGACGAACCGAGTAACCTTGTGGCGCGCATGAGCGCGACCGTGATGCGCACGAATCACTAGCGCACCGAGCAGTCGCATAGCGCTTGAAGCAACCGGGGATAATGAAAGGGGCCCGCAATCGCGGGCCCCTCGAGTCGCCTATGGACGCATGACTTACATCATGCCGCCGGCACCCTGCATGGCAGCGGCCATCTCGGCCATGTCCGGGCCGTCCTTGGGGACATCAGACACGGTAGCTGCCGTGATGAGCAGCATGGTCGCCACGGAAGTGGCATTCTGCAGCGCAGAGCGAACGACCTTGACCGGATCGATGACACCCATGCCAATCATCTTGCCGTACTCGCCGGTCGCGGCATTCAGGCCATAACCGGTCTTGGAGTTCTTGATCTTGTCGATGACGACGGAGCCCTCGAAGCCGGAGTTCTCGGCGATGGCGCGCATCGGGGCCTCGCACGCCTTGCTCACGATGTTGATGCCAACCTGCTCGTCGCTATCCGCGGCCTCGAGCTCATCGAGGACGCTCATGGCATCGATGAGCGCGGCGCCGCCACCGGCGACTCCTCGACAGCCGCGTGCGTTGCCTGCAGCGCATCGTCGATACGGGACTTGGTCTCCTTGAGCTCGGCCTCGGTCGCAGCGCCGACCTTGATGACGGCAACGCCACCGGAGAGCTTGGCCTTGCGCTCCTGGAGCTTCTCGCGGTCGAAATCGGAGCTGGTCTCCTCGATCTGCGCGTTAATGGTGTTAATGCGCTCCTCGATATCAGCCTTCTTGCCCGCGCCGTCGACAAT
>CABURF010000152.1 GCA_902493755.1 uncultured Coriobacteriia bacterium | reverse complement strand
TCCACCGCCAACGGTGCGATTCTGGGCCATGGTGGCCTGGACGTGGCCGATGCCGACGGCATCTGGAGCGTCGTCGATGGCCAGATCCTCACGCTCACGCTCTACTACGTGCCGCGCGCCTACATCCTCAACCTGGACCTGGGCGATGGCGTGTGGCAGGACGCAGGTGGCAATGACACCTCGGCAACCGACCCGTCGGGCACGTACCTGACCGGCACCATCATCGACCTGCCTTACGACCAGAGCTACGGCGGCACCGTGAGCATGATCGCCGACGGCATTCCCTACGCGCTGCAGGGCTGGGCCTATGACGACGGCCGCACGGACGTGTTCACTCTGACGCTGTCCGATGGCAGCCAGGCCAACCTGACCCTGCCGCAGCTGCTCGACCGCGCCAAGACGGGTGCCAAACTCGACAACTTCGTGTACCTGCAGGCCCTCAAGGACGCCGGTCTGCTCATCGAGTCGGATGCCACGCACATGACCGGTCAGTTCACCATGCCGGGTCACGACACGACGCTCGTGGCCATCTGGTCACTGTCGGTGCAGAAGCTGACCTTCGATCCGAGCGGCTATGCCGACATCAACGACCCGAACTTCGTCATTCTTGATCCGAACGATCCCAGCAAGACCCTGACCTCGCTGTATCACATGTACTACAACAGCGATGGCACGGTTGACGAGACCAAGGATGATTCGGCCAAGGCCCTGGGCGAGTGGAACACGACGGACAAGCAGGCCCCAGCAGGCTTCGAAGACGAGAAGCAACACAACATCGCCGAGATCGTGACGCTGCCGACGCCTGACATGGTCTATCGCGCAGGCTACATGCTCATCGGCTGGTCGACCAAGTTTGATGCCACGCAGCCCGATCTGGGTCTGGCCTACATCGACGAGGACGGTGACGGCATTCCCGAGAAGGCTCCCACCAACTGGACCATGCCGGCCGAGGAGACCACGTTGCATGCCGTGTGGAGTCCCAAGCGTGTCGAGCTCATCTACGATCCCGATGACGACGAGAGGCTGGTTGTTCCGCCGGCGCCGACTCTGGGTTACACCGACTGCGTCGCGTCCATTACCGACGAGATCCCCGTGCGTCCGGGCTATACGTTCGTGGGTTGGGCCAATGCCTCTGGCAGTGAAAATCCCGACTACGTCGCAAACGACACGTACGAGCTGGATCCGCCCATCGTCTCCAAGATTCCGTCGGGTGATGGCAGCGGTGACATCATCACCGAGACCAACCCGAACATCGTCTACGGTATTTGGAAGAAGAATACAATCTGGCTCGAGTACTGGGGTCTGACCGAGGAATCTGAATTGAGCGGTGAAGGTGAGGTCATGCTCAAGAGGATGGAAGTTAACTTGGATGATTGGTTTGATCATAAGTATAACCAGAACTACGACGTCGATGATAATGGCGATTACATCACCTGGAACGATCACATCGCATATGTGCCCCTTGGATGGTGGGATGAGACCTACTCGTATTTTGCCGATTACTCAGTTGATGACCCGCAGGTGACGATTCAGGAGCTTGCAGATGCCCTTGGATATGATGGCACCGATCCCAATTTCACGATTAAGGTTATCTCTGAGCTTGAAATGCGCACAATTACGGTTACATATGATTGCTTTGGATATGAAGCTGAGGCTGATTTCCAGACTGTAAGACAGTTTGCTTGGGTCGAGTCGCCTGTTTTGGATGGTATTACGTGGGCTGGTTACATGTGTACAGGCTCATTTGATGAGAACTTCAGCGATCTTGATTCGAGCATGTCATGTGGAGACATTTTGATTGATCTAATCGGAGACCCTTTGCTCGAAGAACTTCTCATCTACATGACCTGGGAAGCAGTGAACTACACAGTTTATTATGTGCATCCTGGTGCATCGCCGCTTCCGAGTACGATTGTGTATGCAGACGAGCTTCAGGTGTCTTCAAGAAATGATTTTGAGAATCCTGGTTACGAGCTTGTGGGCTGGTTCACCGAGCCTGATGGTCAGGGCATTCAGGTTTTTGATGAGACGACGTACTCGTCAATCATCTCCGATGACACGATTACGGAACTCTATCTCTACGCTTACTGGATTCCCATCGCTGGCGGCTCCGCTTCCAACTCGCCCGCTGACGAGACCGACGACATTGCCAATTCCGCAGGTGGTAACGGCAATGGCACGATTATGGGCCCGGCGGGTTCCGATGACGTGACCGATGAGCTGCCGGATAACGTTTCCCTCGTCGTCGATGACGTGCTCTCCAACGTGAGGTTGCCGCAGCTCGCCGGTGCTGGCACCATCGGCGTTGTGGAGGCCAGCCGCGCGCTTGTGGGTGCCGAGGCCATGGTCGCCACCTACGTTGCTCCTGCTGTGGCTGTCTACGAGATCGCCGACGAGGTTCAGTTCTCGCGCACCAACGCGGGCAATGAAACCACCGTCTCTCGCACGGCCACGAACAACAGCTATGGCACGAACGCTATTCAGACCAGCGTTCTTTCCGTCATCACCGATAGCATTTTCACGGAGGCATCGCAGGTCAGGATCGCGACTCCCATCGCCGATCAGATCTCTGCCTCAGTCCACGCGGCAAACGCTGGAGTCACCTCACTCACCGGCACTGTGTGCAGTGGCTCCAGCGTCCCCGCATTCCCGACCTCCGTCGCAGCTGGCATGGCTCCCGTGGCCGTCGTCCCCGCCACCACCCGCCGCGAGGCGTAAGACCCTCTCTGTCATCTCAGTGGGACAAATGGACAGGTCATTTGTCCCACTTGTGTAGCGCCCCACGTTGTCATTTCGACCGGAGGCGCGTAGCGCCGTAGTGGAGAAATCTCGCGGCAGGAGATCTCTCCATTACGCGGCCTTCCGGCCGCTCCAGTCGAGATGACAAGGGTCGCGCCGCGTATCACCCCAGTCGGAATGACAAAAGGCCCCTTCGGTCGGAATGACGATGGGGCTAAGGCTCGATTTCCTCCCAGTCTGCGTTTTCGGCGTTGATGAGAGCCTCTTTCTTTGCTCTGTTCCACCTCTTGAGCTACTTTTCGCGGCGGATTGCATCTTCCACCTGCGAGTACTCTTCGACATATACAAGCTTGGTCACGTTGTAGCGGTCTGTGAAGCCGGGAATCGCGTGTGTCTTGTGTTCGCGCAATCTGCGGGCGATATCGTTGGTCACGCCGATGTAGAGGACGCTCTGCAGCATGTTCGTGAGGATGTAGACGTAATACTTGCGCGAGCTCATGGCGTTCCTTGCGATAGGGGGCTGTTGCTGCTTCGATCCGGCTGCGAAGGGCCAGCCTGTACTTGAGGATAGCGAGCGGTGCAACTGATGACTAGATGCCAAATCAATCCGAACTTTGTTGGATCCATGTCCGAGATTGCTCCGGGAAGACCCGGCATTTCGACCACGCGCGCTCGGCGATTTTGTTAGATGCGAGGGGTAGGGTGGGGGGAGGAACGGTTGGCACGCATGGCACCAATCGCGTATGGCTGACGCGCCGGAGACGGCCTTGGTAAGGATGCATTATATATGTATAATATACACATCATATATACTGACGGTTACGTTGACTTCGAATGGGACGCTCGCAAGGCCGACGCGAATTTCGCCAAGCACGGTGTGAGCTTTGAGTCGGCTTCCGACGCGTTCTCGGATCCGTACGCTCGCATCGTGCCGGATACGAGACATTCAGACCATGAGGAGAGGTTCTTCCTCATGGGTATGGACCTGAGGACGCACGTGCTCACGGTGTGCCATTGCATGAGAGATAGCGGGTCGAGGGTCAGGATAATTTCGGCCAGGAAGGCGACGACGGCCGAGGAACGGCAGTATTGGAGGTACCGTAATGAGTGATATGACAGAGAATGCGGCCATGCCCGCCGAGATCGACTTCTCGGACAGCCTTCCGAACCCCTATGCCAGCAGGACACGCCGT
>CABURF010000151.1 GCA_902493755.1 uncultured Coriobacteriia bacterium | reverse complement strand
AATGGAGAGCATCTGATGGCCAAGGCAAATGCCAAACACCGGGAGCCTTCCGATAAGCCGGTGAGCAAGTTCGTATCCCGGCGCAACCGCCTGCGGATCTCCCGGTCCATTGGAGAGAAAGACGCCATCGGGATTAAGGGCGAAAACATCGTCAAGTGCCGTGTCCCAGGGCACGACCGTCACGTCGCATCCATGCGTGCGTAGACCATCGAGTATGCCCGTCTTGATGCCACAATCAAGGGCGACGACATGATGACGACCGGCACCGGAAAGCGATGCGAGCTCATAGGGCTGCTCGCAGGAGACCTCGGCGACGAAGTTGTGTCCGACGATTCCGGAAGACTCTTCAAGACGCTTCGCGAGGCTCGAAATGTCATCGCATTCCGTCGAGATGACCGCCTTCATTGCGCCGTGCTCGCGCACATGCCGCACGAGTTTGCGTGTGTCGATACCTTCGATGGCAACGATGTCACGAGCGGCAAGATAAATCGGAAGAGCACACGTCTGAATCCAGTCTCGGAGCGTCACACATGGCACGCACGACGAGACCGCGACAAAAACAGCCCCGTGACTGAGCATCGGCTTCGTTGACACCATAGTTGCCGATATGCGGATAGGTCATCGCCACAATCTGGCCTGCATATGAGGGGTCACTCAGTATTTCCTGGTAACCGCTCATCGAGGTGTTGAAGACGATTTCGCCGAAGGCCTCGCCCGCGCATCCGCAGGCATGACCCTCAAAGGTCGTTCCGTCCTCGAGCATGAGAACGGCCGGCATAGTGCTATGCAATGACATGTCCATCTCCCTTGTCGGTCTCACGGGACCGCTCGTTAAAGGTTGTATGACCGCAGGGAACTATAGCACCCGCATCGAAGTGCGGGTGCATTTGTTCACATACTTGAAACGAAAAGCTAGAAGGTCACGACACCATCTTCCATGCTGGCATAACCATCCACGAAGACATCCGTTGGACGCCCGGTGAGCTTCCATCCAAGGAACGCCGAGTTCTTAGAGCGCGAGTAGAAGTCATCGACCTCGACCACCCAATCAAGAGCCGGGTCGATGATGGTGTAGTCAGCCGTGGAGCCCTCGATCAGCTCGACTTGCTCCACGCCAATGAGATTGCGCGGAGCGATGGACGTGACCTCGACGAGACGCTGCCAGGACATCTTTCCAGGCAGCACGAGCTCGGTAAGCAATAGGCCAAGCGCCGTCTCGAGGCCCGTCGTGCCAAAGGGCGCACGGTTGAACTCGAGAGCCTTCTCATGGGCGGCATGCGGAGCATGGTCGGTGGCAATCATATCTATGCGTCCGTCGATAAGGGCCTCCTGCAAGGCGAGGTTATCCTCCTTGGTGCGCAGCGGCGGATTCATCTTGAGATTCGTATCGTAATTGTCTGCCTTGATGTCATCTTCGTTGAGGAAAAGGTGATGGGGTGTGACCTCGCAGGTAACGGGAACACCCTCGGCCTTTGCACGAGCGATCATGTCGACAGCACGTGCCGTGGTGAGATGTTGGATATGGACGTGGCAGCCCGTGAGACGTGCGAGCTCGATATCGCGCATAATCTGCGTTTCCTCGCCTGCGGCAGGCCAACCGGCGAGGCCCAAGCGCGTCGAGACGACGCCTTCGTTGACCACGCCAGCGCCGACGATGTCCTCCATCTGGCAGTGGCTCAGCACCGGAACATCGAACATCTTGGCATAATCGAGTACCTGGCGCATCATGCCGCCGTCCTGGATGCCATGGCCGTCATCGGAAAACGCAACGGCACCGGCGGCGACCATATCGCCCATCTCGGCAAGCTCCTTGCCGGCAAGTCCCTTGGTGCAGGCACCAAGCGGATAGATGCGCGTGCGGCCCGGCTCCCAGGCACCCTTCTCGAGAAGGTACTCGACCATGGCGCCCGTGTCGATCACGGGATTGGTGTTGGCCATGGGTACGACACCCGTGAACCCCCCATGGGCGGCGGCGCGCATGCCGGTGATGATGTCTTCCTTGTATTCCTGGCCCGGATCGCGAAAGTGCACGTGCACGTCGACCATACCGGGAACGAGGTACTTGCCCGTGCAATCCTTCACGAGGAGCTTCTCGGGCAGTTCGATATCCGTGCCGACGGCGACGACGAGGCCATCGCGCACGAGAACGTTCGTTACCTCGTCAATCCCGTTTTGCGGATCGATCACATGGGCATCTTTAAGCAGCAGCGCCATTGTCTTCGCCTCCAAGCAGTAGGTACATGACAGCCATGCGCACGGCAACTCCCGAATTGACCTGATCGAGAATCACGGCACGGTCGGAATCGGCGGCATCTTGCGAAAGCTCGACACCACGGTTGATGGGGCCCGGGTGCATGATGATCGCATCGTCTTTCATCGCGTCCATGCGTGCGAGATTGATGCCGTAGAGCATCGCGTACTCCCGTAGCGATGGTAACGCGGCGGATTCGAGGCGCTCTTGCTGGATGCGCAGCATGTAGACGACGTCGAGCTCCGGCAAAACGTCATCGAGCGTATAGGAGCAACGCGCTCCCAGGACATCGGGACGTGCCGGCATGAGCGTAGGCGGACCGATTACGATGGGCTCGGCCCCCATGATCTTGAGCAGCGGCACGAGGGAGCCGACGACACGGGAATGCGCGATGTCACCCACGATGCCGACCTTGAGGCCGTCGATGTGGCCAAGCGTCTCGCGAATCGTGAAGGCGTCGAGCAGTGCCTGGGTGGGATGCTGATGCTTGCCATCGCCACCGTTGACCACATGGGCGCCCATATGCTGGGTCAGGATGCGCGGAGCTCCCTCCTGCTTGCTGCGCACGACGATAAGATCGCAGTTCATGGCATCGAGCGTCTCGGCCGTGTCGGCCAGGGTCTCGCCCTTGGTGGTCGAGGAGCTCGATGCCGAGAAGTTGATGACATCGCCCGAAAGGCGCTTGCCGGCGATCTCGAAGCTCGTGCGCGTGCGCGTCGAGGGTTCGAGGAAGAGGTTGATGATGGTTCGACCGCGCAGCGTGGGGAGCTTCTTGATTGTGCGGTCGTTGACCTCCTTGAAGCTCTTTGCCGTGTCGAGAATCTCGATTATCTCATCTGCAGAGTATTCGTCGATATCGATGAGGTGCTTGTGCTGCAACATCAGCGGTCACCTCCGAGGACCTTGTTGAAGGCTTGCGAAAGCTCGCCCGTGCTCTGAACGGGCGCCGATCCGATGTGACCCTGCGCCTGAAGTATCTCGACGCTCGTGCGACCGTCGATAACGTCGGCGAAAAAGCGAACCGACTCATCCTTGCTACTCGGAACGTTCTTGCCAACGAAGTCCGCACGAATGGGAAGCTCGCGATGGCCACGATCGACCAACACAGCAAGCTGGATGCGATCGGGACGACCGTAATCCATGAGGGCGTCCATGGCCGCGCGAATGGTGCGTCCGGTATAGAGCACGTCATCGACGAGCACGACCGTCTTGCCCTCGAGCGTAAAGGGGATTTCGGTTGTATGCACGACCGGCGCGAGGAAGTTCTCGACATCGTCGCGATAAAAGCTGATGTCGAGCCTGCCGACGGGCACCTTCACCCCCTCGATTTGCTCGATGCGCTTGGCAAGACTCGCGGCGAGAAGGTCACCGCGGGTCACGATGCCGACGAGCGCGATGCTCTGGGCACCGTCATTGGATTCGAGGATTTCGTGCGCGATGCGCGTGAGCGAGCGGTCGATGGCAGCCGCGTCCATGACGACCGTCTTCGTCAGATCTGACATAATCACCTACTCCCTTGTCGGCCTCTCGGGACCGCCATTTAAAGGTTTGGAACTGTCCAGGTCATACTAGCACGGACACACTGTCATTTCGAGCGAAGTGAGCAGAGTCGAGCTCAGGCGGGCAGGCGCTCCGTGAAGCGGAGGTCCAAGGGAGCGCGCCGTAAAGACCGCGAAGCGGGCTGTCGGG
>CABURF010000150.1 GCA_902493755.1 uncultured Coriobacteriia bacterium | reverse complement strand
AAGCATCGAGGAAACACACGAGCGCTTCTGTGAGCTCTTCGATATCGTGCACAAGCAAGACGGCATTACCAAAGCGCGTCTCACGCGCACGCTCTACTGGATGCGTCCCAATTCCTTCCTTCCCTTCGGCGAAAAGAGCCGCGAGTACCTCCATGCGCAATATGGCATTAACACGCCCATCATGATGCGCGGCGCACGCTACCTGCGTCTCCTCAAGGAAGTCGCCGCCGTGTGCGATGAGCCCTTCTTCGAGATTGCAGCGCGCTCCTACAAGGCTGCCGACGACTCGGCTTGGTGGCCCTATGCGATCGACTACGACCCCGATATGAGTATCCATCAGTGGATCACCATCTTGCATGACGACGAGCTCACCACGCCAGAAATCATCAAAGTGTTCAAGTTTATCCACGAGAACGGCGACGAAGTCACCACCGAAGAACTCGCCAACCAGTTTCTGCACGATCGCGAATATTACAGCAGCCTTCTGCGCACCTACGCGCGCAACGTCGCGCGCAAGATGGAGCGCGGCAACTTCAAAGGCTCATGGTGGCCAATTATGTTCATCGGACGCAACGCCAACGAGACAGACAAACGCCCGGGCGATTACATTTGGCGCATGAGGCCCGAGCTCATCGAAGCTCTCGTCACGCTTGACAAAGATGAGGTCTGATCAACGAGCAAAAAACTCCCGCTGGGCGCCTGCATCCAAGCGTCCGCTCGTTCGCGCTTGCGATGACTCCTCAACGAGTGCGTTGAAGAGATTCCCCATATGCTTCTCACCGAGGAAAAACTCGGGATGCCATTGCACGCCGAGCATGAAGGTCTTGTCGACGGCCTCGATGGCTTCGATGAGGCCATCTGATGCATACGCGACCGGCATGAAGCCATCGGCAACCATGCGCACGCCCTGGTGATGAAACGAGTTTGCCGCCGAAGAGTCTGCACCCAAGATGTCATGCAAGCGTGATCCGCGCTTTACGTCGATATAATGGGCCGCCTCTGTTGGCTCCTCGACCTGCCAGTGCAAGATGGGCTTGCGCGTAAGGGAATCCACGCCGTCGTATTGAGCGGGCAAATCGACATATAGCGTCCCACCATAGTGCACGTTCATGGTCTGCATACCCCGGCAAATGCCGAGCGTCGGCACGTCGAAGCAATGCGCGAAATCGAGGATAAGCTCCTCGACGGTATCACGTAGCGGCGTAATCTCGCCGAGCTTCTCATAGTCATCGGCATCTGGCGAGACTCCGTAGCGCTCCGGGTCCACATCCTGTCCACCCGTGAGCACGAAGCCATCGACAATGGGTAGCAGACGCTCGTAGACACGACGGTCTTGCGAGAGCGGAAATATGAGCGGCACGCCACCGGAAAGCACGATGGAGTTGATGTAGTGGTCATTCACGCGGAAGATGTGATCCTCGGGCATCTGCGTGGGCACGATGCCGATGATGGGAAGCATCCCCCGTCCCTGACTGCTGCCAACGCTCATCTAGACGGCAAGATACGCGAGCACATGGGCGGTATCGACCACACGCGAGTCATAGCAACGCGAGAAGTAGTCGAGAGCATATTCCTGTGTGCCGATGAGGAAGGTGGCCGTCGCATCTGCGGCAACGATGGTCTTGTAGCCGCGGAAGTACGCCCCTGCCAGCGTCTGGAGCACGCAGATGTTGGTATCCGCACCTACGACGATGAGCGTGTCAACGCCAAGCTCGCGCAAGGTCAGATCAAGATCGGTCTGGAAGAAGCCGTCGTAGCGGCGCTTCGGAATGATGTAGTCGCTCGCGCACGGCTCAAGCGCCCCTGCGGGCTGGGCATCCTCCGTGTCGACGATGCCGTGCTCGCCCCAAAGCTCGAGCTCGCGGTCCAGGCCGGGAATATGCGCATCGTCAACGAAAACAACAGGCACTCCCGCCGCACGCGCGGCCTTCGCAATGGCGGCGCTATTCGACACCATCTCCTCGAGAACGGGCAGCACGGGATTCGAGCCTCCAAGGACGTCAACAACGAGCACAGCCGTTTTGGTCAGATCGATGCTATCGGACTGCTGCCAGATGGTTTCCTGTGCGACGGGAAGATAAGCCATGAGATTGCTCCTAACGGCTCGAGATGACAAAAAGGAAGATGACAAAGATGATGAAGGCTATTGCCGCGACGATAACGACGGCACGCGCCTTCCCCGATGCCGCCTTGCTAAGCGCATGCTTGGATTCGAGACTGTTGACCTGCGCTTCCATCGCAGCCGCCGTTCTCTCGTTCTCTTCGATGCGCGCGGCCATGGCCTCGGTCTCCTCGGGATGTTCGATGACGTACTCGCAAAAGCTGACACGCTCATGGGCAGCGGCGAGGCGCTTCTCAAGCTCCTCGATGCGCTTTTCCGCCTTCTCCTTATCACCGTTGAGATGCTTGATGCCATCGAGAGCACGCTTCTGCTTGGAACGTTCCTCCTTCTCGCGTGCATCGAGAGCCTTCTGGGCACTACGTTGCGCCGCCTTGGCAGTTTCGAGCTTGTTGTTGACCTTGTCGACCACGGCATCATGGGCTGCTTCCGTCGAGGCAACGGTAGGCGAGTCCGCATCGAAGAGGTCGAGGGAGTCGCGCTGGGCCTTCACCTGCTTGAGCTCGTCTTTGGCCGAGGCAAGCTCGGCGTTACGCAAATCGAGTTCGTCTTCAAGCGGACGGCGTTCCTTTGCCTGCCTGCGCTTGAGATCAGCAAGGTCATCATTGGCCTCGGCAATTTTGGACTCGATCTCCTCACGATTGCGCGTGGCTCGTTCAATATCAGAGTTGGTCGCCGCGATGATATGCTCTTGGTCGACGAGTATCGACTCGTGATTGAGCGCGATATTCACACGATCATCGTAGGCCTGCTTGAGCGTGGCAAGCGTCTTTTTGTATTCATCCAGCGCTTTGCGCTTCTTCTTGAGATCGCGGCCCTGAGCCATGCTCGTCCCGAGCGCGGAGAAACTCTCGAGATATTCCTCGGCGTCGAAAAAGCTCTTCTCACTCATATCTTGCGTGGCGTTTTGGTCATTCGCCCGCAGCTCAACGTGATCGGCGTCATCGTAACGCGTCCCACGGCTTGTTGTCGGTTCCACTCTGGTCTCCCTCGTACAGACACCCGAATTATGCATGCTGCCCATTGTACTCGGACGAAACGATTTGCCACGCACCTTCTGAGAAAAAGTCTATTTGTCCAAAACGACATGAGGTTATATAATTTGGTCAGTTTTATGTATTTGTCCGTCATTCAATAGAAATGGCACTGATATGCGCGATTTAGATTACAACGCCACCCTGCAAAAGCTCTTCACCCCCAGCATCGTCGCGACACTCACCCAAATTCACGAGGGCAAGGGCATTCTGCCCATCGCTTCCGTCACTGGTCAGGACACACTCGAGAAGCTCAACGAAATCGCCAAGACGCGCGACGCGGGCGCTTCGTGCCGCCTCGAGGGCATCAAGGTAACCGAGAAGCATCTGCGCGAGCTGCTCGATGGCAAGGAGCGGGCCAACACGGATGCCGACAAGGCCGTGCTCGGTTATCGATCCGTACTCGAGACCATCGACAACAGCTACTCCACGCTGCGTATATCGCCGGCCATCATCCTCCAGCTGCACAGCGACCTCTTTCGCTACGCCGACGATGTGAAAAGCGTCGGCAAGTGGCGTGGTGGCGATCGCGCTCGCGCAGCATCGTATGGTCAGACGAGCTTCATGCCTTCGGATGGTCCCGTCAAGTATCACGGCATTCGCACCGATCTCGTGAGCGCACCGGACGTACCGGCCATGATGCGTGAGCTCTGCAATGCCTACAGCAATGCCTTGCGTGACAAAACCTACAGTCCCCTGCTGGCGAGCATCATCTTCCTGCTCGACTTCGTCTGCATCTACCCCTTCGACGAAGGTACCGGCCGCATGTCACGCCTGCTCGCGTCGCTGATGTTCAACAAGATCG
>CABURF010000149.1 GCA_902493755.1 uncultured Coriobacteriia bacterium | reverse complement strand
GCCACGATGCGCAAACACCGTGCCCGCATGCGTGTTGACCGGCATGACAGGCGCCTCACCGAGGAGACCGCCGAAGTGCAGGGTCTCACCCGCGGCCTTGCCGATGGCCGGAATTACGCGCACGGCGGTGGTCTTGGTGTTGATCATGCCAATGGCGGCTTCGTCGGCGATGATACCGGCAATGGCCTCGACGGTCGTGTCACCGGGAATCGCGATCATGTCGAGCCCTACGGAGCATACGCAGGTCATGGCCTCGAGCTTCTCGATGGAAAGGACGCCGTCCTCGGCTGCCTTGATCATGCCTGCATCCTCACTGACGGGGATGAAGGCGCCTGACAGGCCACCGACACTCGAGCTCGCCATGACGCCACCCTTCTTGACGGCATCATTGAGCAGGGCCAGTGCGGCTGTCGTGCCCGGACCACCAACCTGGCCCACACCGATGGTCTCGAGGATCTGTGCCACAGAGTCGCCACGAGCGGGCGTAGGAGCGAGCGAGAGGTCGAGGATGCCCTTCTCGTAGCCGAGGCGCTTGGCCGCCTCACGGGCGATGAGCTCACCTGCACGGGTGATCTTGAAGGTCGTGGCCTTGATGGCCTCAGCCACCTCGGTCATTGATGCGTCCTCGGGCAGATCCTCGAGCACCGCATTGACGACGCCCGGGCCGCTCACGCCAACGTTGATGACCTCACCGGCCTCGCCGCTGCCGTGCATCGCGCCTGCCATGAAGGGGTTGTCCTCCACCATATTGCAGAACACGACAAGTTTGGCGCACGCGATGGAGTCGCGATCGGCCGTGACCTCAGCACACTCGCGGACAATCTGAGCCATGCGCAGCACCGCGTCCATGTTGATACCAGCGCGGGTCGAGCCGATGTTGACGCTTGAGCAGACGATATCGGTACTGGAAAGCGCATGCGGAATGCTGTTGATGAGACGACGATCGCTATCGCTCATACCCTTTTGCACGAGGGCGGTAAAACCGCCGATGAAGTTGACGCCGACCTCCTTGCCCGCACGGTCAAGCGCAGCGGCAATCGGTGTCAGGTCCTCGGCCGTCGTCGCGCCGCAGATCTCGGCGATGGGCGTAACCGCGATGCGCTTGTGGATGATGGGGATGCCGAACTCGCGTTCGAGCTGCTCGGCGCAGGGCACGAGGTCTTGCGCCGCCGTGGTGAGGCGGTCGTAGACGCGCTGTGCCATGACGTCGATGTCCTCGTGAACGCATCCGCGCAGGGAGAGTCCCAGCGTAATGGTGCGGATATCGAGATGCTGCTGCGTCACCATCGAAAGTGCTTCGACAACCTGCTTCGGTTCTATAGCCACGGGCGCTCCTTTTACCTACTAACTACTTTGAGACACGGACAATCACGAAGCTATGATTGTATCTCAATGCCTCTATTTATTCAGGCTCCAGAGCTTATCGAAGCATTCGGAGAGCTTGGTGACGACAGGGCCGGTCGTGCCCTCCACGGGGACGATGCCGAACTCGTCGCTTACGGCAAAGACTTCCGCGCTATCGTCAGACGGAGCTTCGGTCTGCACGACCTCATAACCGAGCGTCGTGGCCAGGTCGCGCACAAACGTATCGGCAGCATGACGCGGCGCCTGCCCGACGAGAAGCTGACCGCCCTTGGCAACCCATAGCGTGCCAGGTGCTTCGTCTGCGTCGAGCATCGCACGAGTGAATTGTGGAGCCGGATGCAGCTCCACGAGCTGCATATCAACCATACCCTCGGGATCGATGGTAAGAACGATAACGCCATCGGGCATTTCATAGAGCTTGTTATCGCGCACCCACTCCAGGCGCGAGCGCACCCATGCCTGCACGGCAGGCCCTACGTTGAACGCACCGAGCGAGCGTAGGCGACGCTCATAGAGATGAATGGTCTTGTTGGTATAGCGCCAACGGAACTCAAGCTTGGAGGCGGGCAGGTTTTGTGCACGCCATTCCTCCTCGCTGATGCCCTCGTTCTCGGCCACATCCGCGATGGTCTCGGGCTTTTCATTGCCAACCTTGTTGTACGGAATCGCTTCTTTGGCCATGCGTGTTCCTCCAAAATGAGACAGTTGCTCAGAGCAAGTGTCTCATTACTGTCTTGTACCAGCAATAAACGAAAGCCTACTATAGCCGACTTCCCAGTAAATCTCCTGGGCTGTCACCTAACGGACATTGAAAAGGAAGGGAGCTGGCGCTCCCTTCCCAAACCGTGCATATATGTCGCGCACTTCTAGTGCCTGAAGTGACGATGACCGGTGAAGACCATGGGCATGCCGGCCTCGTCAGCACACTCGATGGAGAGGTCATCGCGAATCGAGCCACCGGGCTGGATGAGCGCCGTGACGCCAGCATCACGCAGAACCTCGAGCGTATCGGGGAAGGGCAGGAATGCGTCGCTCGCGGCAACAGCGCCCCTGGCCTCCTCGCCCGCCTGGTCGACGGCAATGCGCGCCGAATTGACGCGGTTGGGCTGACCGCCGCCAATGCCGACAGTACGCGTGCCCTTGGTGAGAATGACCGCGTTGGACTTCACGCACTTGCAGCAACGCCACGCAAAGAGCAGCGCTTTGAGCTGCTCGTCGGTAGGAGCAACCTTCGTGGGAACGGTGAAGGTGTCGGGATCCTCGGCCACGGTATCGATCGTCTGCATGACGACACCACCCTCGACCGCACGGATATCCGGATCGCCACCAGCAGGGTTGATGCCACCAGTACGCAAGATGCGTGCGTTCTCCTTCTGGGAGAAGATCCTGAGCGCGCCCTCGTCGTAATCCGGTGCGATGACGACCTCAATGAACTGCTTGTTGACCTCGACAATCTCACGGGCAACATCCTCGGTCACCGTCTGGTTGAACGCCATGACGCCACCGAAGGCGCTCACGGTATCACAGGCCCAGGCATCACGATATGCATCGAGCATCGTCACGCCTTCGGCAATGCCGCACGGCGTGAGGTGCTTGATGATGACGCAGGTGGGAATGGTGTTGTCGAACTCGCGTACCGAAGCCCACGCGGCATCGGTATCGAGATAATTGTTGTAGGAGAGCTCCTTGCCCTGCAGCTGCTCGGCCGCAGCAAGGGTGTGCTTGTCGGCCTCGGGGGCGGGACCAGGCACGCCCACACGCTTGCGCCTGTAGAACGCGGCCTGCTGATGCGGGTTCTCGCCATAACGGAGGTCCGCGACCTTGTCGAGCATGACGCGCTCGTCAGTCCAGAAGGGACCATCATCAATGAGCTCGTTATGCAGCCAAGAGTAGATGGCGTTATCGTAGGCGCTCGTGAGACGGAAGACCTCGAGTGCAAGCTTCTTGCGCGTCTCAAGCTTGGTCGCACCGTCATTGGCGCGCATCTCGTCGAGAATCGCGCCATACATGGCTGGGTCGGTCACGACCGTCACCGAGGCATGGTTTTTGGCTGCACTGCGCAACATGGACGGACCGCCGATGTCGATATGCTCGACAGCATCCTGATAGTCGACATCGGGCTTGGCGATGGTCGCCTCGAAGGCGTAGAGATTCACAACGACGAGGTCGATCATGCCGATGCCGTTATCCTCGGCGTCCTTCATGTGGGAGGCGAGGTCGCGGCACGCAAGCAGACCACCGTGCACCTTAGGATGCAGGGTCTTCACGCGGCCATCCATCATCTCGGGAAAACCCGTGAGCTCGTCGATGGCGACGACGGGAATGCCCGCCTGCTCAAGCACCTTGGCAGTGCCGCCCGTACTCACGATCTCAACGCCGAACTCATCGACGAGGGCACGTGCGAAATCTTCGATGCCCGATTTATCGGTTAGTGAGATAATAGCGCGCTTGATTTTGGGATCCGGCATGAAAGCCCCTTTCCTCTCGACCGTACCTTCTAGGAGTTCTCGATAACCTTGAGAAGCAGACGAGTCATGTACTCGAGCTTGTCCTCTTCGACAATGCCGGCGGTGTCCTCAGCCGTGTGCCAATCCACGGGAGCAACGCCGTTA
>CABURF010000148.1 GCA_902493755.1 uncultured Coriobacteriia bacterium | reverse complement strand
GCCAAACTCGTAGCCGTACGGCGGCTCGGCCACCCAATCGGCCCTGAAGTCGCGTGTCGTGGTCGAGACACTCGGCCCTCGGCGCACGGCCAGGTACTCGTCGCTCCAGATGTCACGGTCAAAGGCGAGCAGACCACCGTCCTCGTTCTCGAACGCAGCCGCCTGCACCCACTTGAAGTCGATGAGCCGCCGCGATCCCTTGGAAAGCAGCGCCGTGTCCACCACCACGAGCACGTCGGCCACCTGGAATCCGCACTCGATGCGCGTCGCGCTCTTACCCGGTGGCGTCCAGAGCTTTCCCTTCGCGGGCTCGGTGCGCAGGATCGCGACCTCCTCCTCGACGAAATCCGGGCCCAACGCCAGCGTCTCGTGCTCGTTCACGAGGTCGATGGCGAAGTCGTCGAAGACGAGCCGCGCGGTCTTGTATATGTGGTCGCTCTCGCCATCGAGGCAATAGCCCTCGTAGGCAACAAGCTCGCGGCCGATGCACGAGCGCAAAAGCGCCAGCGCCGCATCGTCAAACTGCCTGCCGATTTCTATCAGGCTCATGACAAACCCGCCTTTCGCCTCGCGCTCGTAGTATATTGACGCACTAAGCATACTGCATCGACCACCAAATAGGAGGGTGTTCATGGAACGCGAAAACGCATGGAAGGCCTACGGCGACAAGGAACTGGGTGAGCTCGAGAAGCTCAGCAGCGATTACATCGAGTTCATCTCGGAGAACAAGACCGAGCGCGAGTGCGTGAATGCCTCGATCGCTCTGGCCGAAAAGGCCGGGTACAAGTCGCTCGCCAAGGCCATCAAGAAGCAGCGCAAGCTCAAGGCCGGCGACAAAGTCTACGCCCAAACCCACGGCAAGGCCCTCATCCTGGCGGTGCTCGGCACCGACCCGCTCGAGGACGGCTTCAACATCCTGGGCGCGCACATCGACTCGCCGCGCCTCGACGCCAAGCAAAACCCGCTCTACGAGAACACCGACATAGCGCTGCTCGACACGCATTACTACGGCGGCATCAAGAAATACCAGTGGGTCACGCTTCCGCTCGCCATCCACGGCGTCATCGCCCTCAAGGCGGGCAAATCCATCGAAGTCCGCGTGGGCGAGGATTCGTCCGACCCGGTGTTCTGCATCTCGGATCTGCTTCCCCACCTGGGCCAGAAGCAGATGGAGAAGAACGCCAAGGAGGTCATCGACGCCGAAGACCTCGACGTGATCGTGGGCAGCAGGCCACTCCTGTTCGAGAAGGACAAGCTTAACGACGATTCGCCCGCATGGGAGAAGGTCGCCGAGAAGGAACCGGTCAAGGCATCCGTGCTCAAATACCTCGCCGAGTACTACGGCATCGAGGAGGAGGACTTCCTCTCCGCCGAGCTCGAGATCGTGCCGGCCGGTCGCGCACGCGAGATGGGCTTCGACCGCAGCATGGTAATCGGCTATGGCCAGGACGATCGCGTCTGCGCCTACACGTCGCTCGTCGCCCAGCTCGCTATCGAGGATCCCAAGCGCACCGCCGTCACCGTGCTGGTCGACAAGGAGGAGATCGGCTCCGTGGGCGCCACGGGCATGGAGTCGCTATTCTTCGAGAACACCATCGCCGAGATCATGGAGCGGACAGCTCAAGCTGCGTCGCGCGCTTGGCGCATGCAAGATGCTGTCCTCCGACGTCTCCGCTGCGCTCGACCCCTGTTATGCGAGCGTCTTCGAGCCCAAGAACGCCGCCTACATGGGCCGTGGCCTCGTCTTCAACAAGTACACGGGAGCGCGCGGCAAGAGCGGCAGCAATGACACGTCGGCCGAGTTCGTCGCCGAGGTGCGCAAGGTCATGGACGATGCCGGCGTTGCGTTCCAAACCGCCGAGCTCGGTCGCGTCGACATCGGTGGTGGCGGCACAATCGCCTACATCCCGGCCAAGTACGACATGGACGTTATCGACAGCGGCGTGGCCGTACTCTCGATGCACGCGCCCTGGGAGATCACGAGCAAGGCCGACATCTACGAGGCACGCAAGGGTTACGAGGCATTCCTCAAGAACGCGTAGGGAAACCTACGAAAGAGCCTCATTTGAGCGTGCAGCTCCACCGAGCTGCACGCTTTTTTCGTTTTCTTATGATCGCCCCTGTGTTTATGCGCATTTTTGACGTTTTCCTAGGACTCGCAGTAGTGAACTGCAAGAAACAGGCGTTTTCCTAGGGTTCAGCGCCCATTTAGGCTAGGAAAACGCAAATATTTTGCATGCCTCGCCCCGTAATCCTAGGAAAACGCAATTTTCCCGCAAGCCTCTTCCAGCAAGCCTGGGAAAACGCCAATTGCCAGCAAACAAATGCTCACTCTAATCCGTAAAGTACCCCACGCCGCCTTCGATGAGCGGCTGGTAGCTCAGGTCCGGGATGTTCTGGTACACGCCCGCGCTCCAGCGCTCGGTATGCCCCATCTTGCCGAGCACGCGCCCATCCGGGCTCGTGATGCCCTCGATGGCGAGCACCGAGCCGTTGGGGTTCACGTCAAGATCCATGCTCGGCATGCCATCCAGGCCCACATACTGCGTCGCGATCTGACCGCTCTCGATAAGCTGCTCGAGCGTGTCATCGTTGGCGACGAAGCGTCCCTCGCCGTGACTGATGGCAACGGTGTGGATGTCACCCACCTCGCAGCGCGAGAGCCACGGCGACAGGTTAGACGCCACGCGCGTACGCACGATACGGCTCTGGTGTCTGCCGATCGTGTTGAAGGTAAGCGTCGGGCAGCCCGCATCGGTCGTGACAATGTCGCCATAGGGCACCAAGCCGAGCTTGACGAGCGCCTGGAAACCGTTGCAGATGCCCAACATGAGGCCATTGCGGTCGTTGAGCAGACGGCGCACGGCCTCCGTCACGTTGGGATTGCGGAAGAACGCCGTGATGAACTTGGCACTGCCGTCCGGCTCGTCGCCACCGGAGAAACCGCCGGGAATCATGATGATCTGGCTATTATCGATTTTCTCGACAAAGGCGCGTGTGCTTTCGGCAACCGCATCCGGCGTTAGGTTATTGATGATGAAGGTCTCAGGCACGGCACCGGCGCGCTCGAAGGCGAGCGCCGTATCGTATTCGCAATTGTTGCCCGGAAAGACCGGAATGATGACGCGCGGCTTAGCGAGGTTGCCACAGTACGTGAGCGGCACATGACTCGCGTCGCTGATCATGTCGACGCCGCCGCCATCCTCGCGGTACGGGAAGACGTCCTCAAGCTCGCTCTCCCACGCCTCCTGAAGCACGGCAAGACGCACGGTCTGCCCACCGGCGATAATCGCGTACTCCTCGATGGTGTCGCCCAGGTCGACCACGTGCATGTTCTCGGTCGACTCGACCAGAACGGCACCGGGTGCCAGCTCGACAAGGAAGGAGCCGTACGCGTTGACGAAGAGCGTGTCGAGGTCAACGTCGTCATTGATGCGCAGGCCGATGCCATTGCCAAGGCACATCTTGAAGATCAGCTCCGCGTCGCACCCAAAGCCCGGCGTGCCCACAGCGAGCACCTGACCATCCTTGATAAGGCGCTCGACCGTGTCGAGGCACTCAAGCAGACCATCCTTCTCGGGCATGAGCCCGTCGGTTGCGTAGAAGGGATGGATGCACAGCACCTCATGACCCACGCCTTTGAACTCGGGACTCGTAGCGTTATCGACATGTCCGCATGCCGTTGCGAAGCTCACGAGCGTCGGTGGGACATCCAAATCCTCGAAGCTACCCGACATGGAGTCCTTGCCACCAATGGAGCCCACGCCAAGGTCGATCTGCGCCATGAGGGCGCCGAGCAGCGACGCAGCGGGCTTGCCCCAACGCTCGGGAACATCACGTAAGGAGCCAAAGTACTCCTGGAAAGTCAGATAGGTATCCTCGCGCGCAAAGCCCGCGGCCACGAGCTTGGCCACGCTCTCGACAACGGCAAGATACGCGCCCTTGAACTGGTTGGCCGATGACAGATACGGATTGAAGCC
>CABURF010000147.1 GCA_902493755.1 uncultured Coriobacteriia bacterium | reverse complement strand
GTAACCATCATCGGCTATACGGACCTACCCGGCCGCCTGCCAGGTCAGGCTTCGCAGCTCTTCGGCCAGAACATCGTCAACTTCTTCAAGCTCACAACCCCAGACAAAGACGGCGTGCTCGTCCTCGACGAGGATGACGAGGTCATCCGCGGCGTTACTGTCACGCTCGATGGCGTTGGCATGTGGCCGCCTCCCGCAGTCAGTGTCTCGGCAGCTCCCAAGAAGGAGGAAGCGCCGGTCGAAGCCACTCCCATCGAGGAACCCAAGGAGAAATCGGCATTCGCCAAGTGGTGGTGGAAGGTTGCCGCCGTGCTGCTTGGCGCGATTGTGGTCATGCTCGCTCCACCGTCCATGACCTCGCATTTCGTCGTGCTCGAACTGGCCATCGTTGTTGGCTTCTACGTGATCGGCGGCGTTTCGCATACGCTGCACACCCCCCTCATGTCGGTCACCAACGCCGTCTCGGGCATCATCATCGTGGGCGCCATTCTGCTCATCAGCTCGTCGAACCTCGTGGTCACCATTCTCGCGTTCATCGCGATGGCCGTGGCCTCCATCAACATCTTTGGCGGATTCTTGGTGACGCACCGAATGCTCAAGATGTTCGAAAGGAGCTCTGATTAATCATGATGAACTCCGCAATTCTCGATACCCTTGCGCACTTCGAGTCCCTCGCATATCTTGTCGCAGCGCTGTTGTTCATCCTCGCGCTCGCAGGACTCTCCAAGCAAAAGACCGCCCAGCGCGGCAACTTCTTCGGCATCGCGGGCATGGTGTTGGCTCTCGTCGCCGTCATACTCGTGACACTTGTTTCGTCCACTCAGCCTCTTGGTCCCGTCATCGGCTTCATGGCGGCGGCTATCATCATTGGCGCCATCATCGGCATCTGGCGCGCCAAGACCGTGCAGATGACCGCCATGCCGCAGCTCGTGGCGATGCTACATTCGTTCGTGGGTGCGGCTGCCGTGCTCGTGGCGTTTGGCTCGTTCTTCACGACGCCGGGCAACTTCGCCGGCGGCGCCGAGAACGCCTTCCACATGGCCGAAACCGGCCTGGCCATCTTCATCGGCGCGGTCACCTTCACCGGTTCTATCATCGCCTATCTCAAGCTCGCGGCGCGCATCTCGGGTAAGCCGCTCACGCTGCCCGGTCGTAACATCCTCAACCTCATCATGGTCATTGCCTCGATTGCGCTCATCGTGTGGTTCGCCAACACCGAGGGCGTCGATGCGGGCCTGACTCCGCTCATTATCCTGACCATCGTCTCGCTCGTGCTTGGCCTGCACCTGGTCATGGCCATTGGCGGCGGCGACATGCCCGTCGTCATCTCGATGCTTAACTCGTACTCGGGCTGGGCCGCCGCGATGGTTGGCCTCACGCTCGGTAACGACCTGCTCATCATCACCGGCGCGCTTGTCGGCTCGTCGGGCGCATACCTCTCCTGGATCATGTGCCAGGGCATGAACCGCTCGTTCGTGTCGGTAATCCTGGGCGGCTTCGGCTCCACGCCCACCGCGTCCTCAGGCAGCAGCGCAACACAGGGCGGCAAGCACACCGAGACGACCCCGGAAGAGGTCGCCGAGCTGCTGCGCAACGCCAAGAGCGTCGTCGTCACGCCCGGTTACGGCATGGCCGTGGCTCAGGCGCAGTTCCCCGTGGCAGACCTCACGCGCAAGCTCATCGAGCGTGGCGTGGACGTGAAGTTTGGCATCCATCCCGTTGCTGGCCGCATGCCTGGCCACATGAACGTGCTACTCGCCGAGGCCAAGGTGCCCTACGACGCGGTCTACGAGATGGACGAGATCAACGATGACTGGGGTGACGTGGACGTCGTGCTCGTCATCGGCGCGAACGACACTGTGAACCCGTCGGCCGCGACCGAACCAGGCAGCCCCATCGCCGGCATGCCGGTGCTGCACGTCTGGGAGGCCGGAAAGGTCATTGTCTCCAAACGCAAGATGGGTTCGGCTGGTTATTCTGGCGTAGATAACCCGCTGTTCTACAACGAGAACACCGACATGCTCCTGGGAGATGCCAAGGACAGCGTCGACGCCATCATCGCGGCGCTGTAAAGCACGAGCGACATAGCGACGAGTAACGAAGGGAGGCCGCGCAGATGCGTAGCCTCCCTTTTGGTGACGAGGGGTTTCGTTTGTGGCGCGCGGGACGCGAGAGCGTGACGGGGATTGTCGATTGGGGCACGTGGGACGGCGGAAAAGCACGTTCGGGGCACGCTTGAGGACGAAACAGTGCGATTGTGGCGCATTCGACGTACCACAAACGTAAGTCTTCGCCAGAACGCCGCCTGATATGTACCCCAAACGCACATCCTCGTCCCTCGTCACTGACGCAACGCAGAGAACCTCATAATCGCAGAGCGCTTTTGGCTCGTGAAGAAGACTGTCGCTCACTTTCGCTATGATGAAAGCATGGAGCAGACACAGGACAGAACAACGAGGAAAGACGCGCTCAAAGCAAGCTGGCTTCGTGAGCTTCGTCGATTGCTGTGGCTGCTGCCCGGCATCATCGTGCTTGGGCTCACCATGCTGGCACGTACGAACCCCGATGCATGCGAGCACATATTCTCGCGCGGCGTGTATCCATGGATCTCGAGCGTGTGGGGGTACCTGCCGTCGCTCACAAGCTTCTCGGTGGCGCAGTGGGTCGTTGTCATTGCTGTCGTGTCGATTGCATGCATGCTCATCTATTACATCGTGCACATCGCCACGCGCAGCGGCCAACGCTTACGCTACCTCTACCGCATGGTCACAAGCTTCCTCGCTGTCGCCTCCATCGCATTCTTCCTGTACGCCATGCTCTGCGGGCTTAACTATTACCGTTACACCTTTGCGCAGAACGAGGGCTTCGACGTCAGGGAATCCACAACGCAGGAGCTCGTCGACCTGTGTGGCGAACTCACGGCTGAGCTCAATGCCACGCGCGTCGAAATCGGCGACGATATGCAGGCACATATTGACGAACGAGGCGGCTTTGCGGGATACGCCGTGCGCAGTGTCGACGAAATGAAGGTGCTGGCGGAGCAATACACCACACTCGAACGTCCGGTTTATTCACAGCCCAAACCCGTCACGTTGTTCTCGCAGCTCATGTCATACGGAGATATAACGGGCATGTACTTCGCGTTCACGGTAGAGAGCAACATCAACACGCTGCCGCCTTTCTACACCATCCCCGCGACCATGGGCCATGAGCTCGCACATCAATGTGGGTACATGCGTGAAGATGAGGCGAACTTCATCGCCTATCTTGCGTGCAAGCAGAGCGGAGATGCGCTCATCCGTTACAGCGGCTACTCGCTTGCGTACTCATATGCAATTTCAGCGCTGGCACGCACAGACGAGGCCGCAGCGCGGCAGGTGGCAGCCGGGCTTTCGGATGTCGTGCGAGCCGATCGCACGGAAAACGCAGAGTTCTGGGCGCAGTACGAGGGAGCGTTTCGCATGTTCGCACAGCAAGCCAACGATGCATACCTGAAGGCAAACGACCAGGCAGACGGCACGCAGAGCTACGGGCGCATGGTGGACTTGCTGCTCGCAGAACGACGCAAATAAGAGGCGAGGGGAGCATTGTTTCATTCAGCGACGCTTGCGCTGAACATGACCGCTTCGTTCATGATGGTTCCGATTACAGCTGAGGTGAGCATGATTGTAAGCCCTGCGGCCACACAGAGCAGCAGCATTTTCCACCACGCAAACATTCTAAAAAAGGCAAACCGCCTTCTCAACCAGCTCTTATCAAGCAGCCCGAATGCTATCGGAGCAAGCCCAACCAGAAAAATGCCTATCGAAATGATTCCCCGCGCGACCGGCGAGACGAAGGTGTCACCCTCAATGGGAAAAAAGGCAACCGATATGGCGGCGATAGCAAAAAGCGCCCATGTCGCAATCACCAGAACATTCCATACGATACCGACCCACTGCGGGATTGTTGCAAAAGACCGCCTGCCTTTCGCCGCATTACCGGCATTGGAGACGCTCAGCG
>CABURF010000146.1 GCA_902493755.1 uncultured Coriobacteriia bacterium | reverse complement strand
GATATGCTGGCCGTCCTTGACGGGAAGCGTGAGGTCGAGCAGCACCAGGTCGGGCGCGGTGGCGAGAATATCGCGCGAGACATGCTCAAACGATTCGCAGGCCTCGATTTCAAACCCGGCGCGGGCAAGAATGTCGACAAGCTCACGACGAATGGGCTCGTCGTCCTCAACGACATAGATCAGCGCCATGTGTCCTCCCATTTCGCGTAACTTGCACCTTCCACACCATTATGCCCACGGCGTCGCGGCGATACGACCCCGTGGGCACCTAATATGACAAAAGTGTTCGGTAGCCTTGAGAGAAAATAGGGGCCCTCGGTCCTAAACCGATCGACCCCATCACTTCGCCCTCGAGCCTCTACTCGAGCGTACGCATGTACGCGGAGATGGCATCCAGACCCTTCTGCAGGTCGTCGGTGTTATCGGAATATGCATAGCCGATGCGCATGCTCTTGGGCTCCTCGAAGCAATCGCCCGGGGTGACGAGCGCGCCGGACTTCTTAATCATGTCGATGCAGAACGTCCTGGAGTCGATGTCGTAGTCGTAATACACGAGCGCGGTGGTACCCGCCTCGGGCTTGACAAACGACAGGTGCGGCTCGCTCTCGACCCACTTCTCCAGAACAGCAAGGTTCTGACGGACGATGCGACGGCTGCGCTCAAGGATCACGGAAGCGTTGCTCAGAATCAGCTCCGCCACCGTCTCGCTGAATATGCCGGCGGAAATCAGGTTGTAGTCGCGATGCGAGAGCAGCGCGCGACGAAGTTCCGGGCTCTTGGTGACCGCCCAGCCCAGACGCAGGCCAGCGAACGACCAGACCTTGGACATGGATGCGGTGACGACGGCCTTGTCGTACAGGTCGATCACGGACTCGCAGTATTCATCCGTCTGAGTAAGCAGACGGTAGACCTCGTCGCAGAGCAGCCATGCGTCGTGTTTGCGCGCAACCTCGACAATCGCCTTGAGCGTATCGGTGTCGAGCAGGGCGCCCGTGGGGTTGTCCGGGTTATTGATGCAGATGAGCTTGGTATCGTCGGTCACCAGGGCATCGAGCGCGTCGACGTCGACGTGGTAGCCGTTCTTGCGATCGAGCTGAAGAATATCGACCTTCGCGCCGCACATCTCGGGAATCGAGTAAAGCTGCTGGTAGGTGGGCTTGACGGAGACTACATGATCGCCCGGTTCGACAAGCGTGGAAATAACCAGGGAGTTGGCACCGGTCGCGCCGTGCGTGGGCACGATATGCCCGGGCTCGACCGTCTTATAGAGACGCGCGACCCCCTCGAGGAAGCCGGGCTGTCCCTCGATGTCTCCGTAGGTGAATCGGCGCGAGCACAGGCTGTCGAGCCACGCCTTCTTGTCGGTGTTCGTAAGCTCGAACAGCTGGTCAAGCGTGAGGGAGTAGACGCACGTCTCTGCAACGTTGTGGGTGCACTTGGTCTCCCACTCGTTCATCCACTGCTCGACAGCGAAATCCTTGATCTGCATTGTCGTTTCCTTTCCTTGGCTTTCTTACAGTTCCACCACGGTGCCCAGCCCCGCCTCGACGGCGCGGTCGTAGGCGATTTTCGATGCCGAAAGGTCCTGAACGGCGATGCCCGACGTATCGAACACTGTCACCTGTTCGTCATCCGAACGCCCCGTAGCCGTACCGGCGATGACTTCGCCGAGCTCCGCTTTGATGTCCTCGGGCGTGATGGCACCCTCGGCAGCCGGAATCTCCAGCTCGCCGGACTCGACCGATTGCTCGCGGTCGTCGACGTAAACAGCGGCACGGGCGACAAGCGCCGAGGCGAGCTCCTGCTTGCCGGGCATGTCGGCACCGACGCAGGAGATATGCGTACCGGGGCGCACCCATGCATCGGGGATGATGGGCTTGGTCGCCGGCGTGATCGTCACGATGATGTCGGCCTCTGCCGCAGCACCTTGGCCGTCGGCCGTCGCCTCGATGGAATAGGTGGATGCCTCGCGAGCATGCTCGCAGGCGCCCAAGATATGGGCGACCTCGTCTCGCATGCGCTCGACGCGGGCCTCGGGCGCGGCGTCGGAAACCGGCTCCCACACCTTGACCTCGCTCACTTTGGGACAGGCGGCGAGCACGCCCGCCACCATATAGGTGCTCATATGGCCGGCACCCGCAACAAGCAGTTTGGACGCATCCGCCCGAGCCAGCCACTTGGCACCGAGCGCAGCGGCGGCACCGGTGCGAAGCCCAGTGACGGCGGAGGCATTAAGCAGCGCCAGCGGCTCGCCCGTCGCGTTGTCGCACAGTAGCGTGGTGCCAAAGATCTCGGGCAGCCCCTTTTTGGGATTCTGAGAAAACCAAGCAGTGAGCTTGAGACCGAAGAGGCCGCTTCCCGCCAACTCGCCCGAGCGGATATCCATATCGGCCATACCGGGTTCAAACTGCTCATATATCATCGGCCACGCAGCACCCTTGCCCGTTGCCTTCTGGCGATATGCCTCCTCCACGGCAGCTATTGCATCCTCGATCGTCAGCACCTTGGAAACTTCCTCGGCCGAAAGCACCACCATCTGCCCCATCATCGCTCCTCTCAGCGAAAGCTTTACGTTGCTTCACTGTACGGTTTAGTAACGATGCCGCCAAGGATCATTTCTTGTTGTAATCTACAACGATTCTCGATCTGACTTTTCGTTATATCAGCATGTATTTGAACTATTTCTTGCATCAAAGGCATACGAATGTGCGATTATCCTATTTATACCTGTACTTATTGTAGTGATTTACAAGGTGATGTTGATGCTATACACCATCTCGGACTTCTCACGGGAATATGAGGGGTCGGTCCGTCTAATCGCCGGCAGCGATGGCGTCTCGCGCGCCGTCTCTGGCGTCGGGATTCTCGATTATGAACTCATGCCCGGCCTCAAGAACAAGTACCAGCGCGTCAACTTCAGCCCAGACGAGATCGTCCTCAGCACCTTCCTCTATGCGAAGGACGACCCATACCTCATCACTGAAGCCGTGAAATACCTCGTCGCCAAGGGAACGAGCGGTCTTATCATCAAAAATGTCCTGCACATTCCGATTCCCGACCAAGCCATCCGCTACGCCAACGCGCGGCACTACCCGGTCTTTCTCACGACCGACGACTCACTGTTCTTTGACGGCGTCATCTATGAGGTCAAACGGCATATCGGGCAGCTCGCGTCCATCGACTTCGCGCAGCGCGAGATCGATGCCCTAAGGACAGACGTATCGCCCGAGTCCATCTGCCGACGCATCCGAGGTCTCAACCCGTCATTTCTGGACGAAGCGGTCGCCCTGTTCGCATCGTTTGCAGAGCCCCTCGACCCGCGTACGTTTTTGCAAATCGAACGTCTCTGTGCAAAATCGACCCTCGCCGGATGCCACAACATGTTGGCACCCTATGACGGAGGTCTGTTATTCGTAGCGACAAGTGACTCGGAGCAGACGCTCGATGTGGAGCGGATCGTGCAGGCGCTCATGGAGCTCATCGAGGCTAGCGGTATCGATGGCGGAGCGGAAGGGCTCGGCATCAGCGATATTCTGTTTGGAGACGAGGCAGTGGCGCAGGCGATCTCTCAGGCGATTTACGCACAGCGCCTATCTTGTCAACGAGCCGAGGGCCCCATCCGCTATGCACAGCTCGGCATCCTGAGAACCGTGATGCCTTTTGCGGAAACCCCGGAGATGCGATCGTTCTCGGAGGCGATTCTCTCGCCGATACGCGAGCATGACAGTGAGCATGGCAGCGAACTGGAATCCACGCTCGCCGCATTCATCGAGAACGACCGACGTATCGAGCAAACCGCCAAGCAGACTGGCCAGCACCCGAACACGATTCGATATCGCCTCGATAAGGTGACGGCTCTCACCGGACTAAGCTACAAATGCGCCCCGGAGATGGAGCAGCTGTCGCTCGCCTACGCCATCGAACGCGCTCGCTCGCTTCAGTAAGCCCACCCCGCCTTGAGGTTAGGAGCGGCGGGCGCGGAGCTTTTCGTAGCCTTCGGCGAAGAAGGCGACCGTGGCGGC
>CABURF010000145.1 GCA_902493755.1 uncultured Coriobacteriia bacterium | reverse complement strand
CTTGTGCTCATGCTCGTGTTCTCGTGGCTGGGAACATGGCGTGACAAACGTCGAGGTGTTGTCGACCAACCTGACGGCATCTTCTTCGTTGCCTAAGGGGGGGGCACGTGGGTAATGCGCCTCGCCTCGACGGGGAGCGCGAACGGCGCACCTCGCCTCGACGGTCGCTCCCCGACGGCCCGCTTCGCGGTCCTTACGGCGCGCTCCCTTGGACCTCGGCTCGATGCGCTATCCGCGCTTGTGATTTATTTGGGCCCATGCTTACAGATAGACCTCGCTTCGACATGCTGCCACGTTGTCATTTTTGGTTCGGTATTCCCGCTCAAAAACGTCGAAGGACGAGATAGCAATTGAGGTCGTCATTGGGACCATCGGCGTTGAAGCGGTCGATGAGTTGCGCCCTGTCGGCCATGTGACCGACGAACGTGTCGATTTCGGCATCGGTGAAGCTGTGACAGTAGCGCCACGTTTCGGGTTCGCCCTGCCAGTCGAGCAACCAATCGCCCTCGTCGAGCTGTAGATTCGGATAGTGTCCAAGTGCGGCAGTGGTCGTCGTACGCGCCTTACGGGAAAGCCGTTCGTCGCGTTCGAATTGCCAGAACGAGATGAGAAGGTATCCCTGTGGTCTTGTCTTCTCGATCATTGCGTCAAGAAGCACCTGACGGGCCTGCGTGCCCGGTATGTGATGCATGAGGCCGAATGCGCAGCATATGTCACATTCGAACACATCATGCAAACATGATTGAAACGTTCCATCCCATAATCTAGACACGATGTCCATATCGATGAAATGCATGTCGTGCCTTTTTGCGAGGAGCTGGGGACAGGCGTCAACACCATATATGTTCAGGCGTGCATGCGTGTTTGCCTGGAGAAAATCTTCGAAACGGAGGGTGCCACAACCAAGGTCGAGGACGGATAGTTCGGGTTTGGCAAGTGCATCGGGAATCGCGTTGATACAACGCTCCCAGCCGCGCCAGGGACGTGTCCTCGTCTGCGCGAAGGAAGTGACACAGCGAACGTAAAAGTTGCTGGTAAGGGCATTGAGCATGCGTGCGGTCTTGATGTCCATGTGTCGCATTGTACGGTATTTATTTTACGGCGAGCGCGCGGGCGGCATGCCTCGCCTCGACGGTCGCTTCCCGACAGCCCGCTTCGCGGTCCTTACGGCTCGCTCCCTTGGACCTCGGCTTGATGTGCCGCCCGCGCGCCTTGTGTCGCGCTAGAATCGTGCATCATGTACGAAGTGCTCGTAGACATACTCGACGCCATACGTGCTCAAGGGCAGCTCGATGCTCTTGCACTTGGTCAGATTCTCAATCGCCATAACAAGCGGACTGGCACGCGCGAGCGCAGGTATTCGCTTGCTGCCGTATTACCTCAAGCTCAAGGAGGAAGATCCGGTTACCTGGGCGCAGCTCGGGATTGATGAGGAGCTCGAACGCCAGCTTTTCGTGACGCTGCGCATGAAACCACGTCGCACGGCAAGCGGTGTGGCCACCATCACGGTGATTACCAAGCCAGCACCTTGTTCGGGCAATTGCCTGTATTGTCCCAACGACGTGCGCATGCCCAAGAGTTACCTGCATCGCGAGCCAGCCTGCCAGCGTGCCGAGCGCAACTACTTCGATCCCTATTTGCAGGTTGCCTCGCGTCTGCGTGCACTTACGCAGATGGGGCACGCCTGCGACAAGATCGAGCTCATCATTCTCGGGGGTTCTTGGACCGATTACTCACAGGGCTATCAGACTTGGTTCATGACAGAGCTCTTTCGTGCGCTCAACGAGGCGCCTGTCTCGGATGAAAAGCTGAAGGCCCGGCGCGAACGCTATCGTGTGGCTGGTATCGACGGACGTGACGAGGTGCTCGAAGAGCAAACGCACGAGATTCAGTGCCAGGTAAACGAAGGTGTGCTCGACTATAACGGAGCCATCGGGAGCCTCTACGGTACGGGAAGTCCGTGGGAGCGTATCGCATCGTGGCAGACAGCTGACCTTGTCGAGCTTGGCGAGCAACAGCGTATCAACGAACATGGTGCGCACCGCGTCGTCGGGCTCGTTGTCGAGACGCGCCCCGAGGCCCTCGATGTGGCGACACTTGCGCGATTGCGCCTGCTCGGATGCACGAAAGTGCAAATCGGCGTGCAAAGCCTGCGTCCGGAGATCCTCGCGCTCAACAATCGCCCTGCAAACGAAGAATCCCTGCGCCGTGCCTTCGAGTTGCTACGCATCTTCGGCTTCAAGATTCATACGCACTTCATGCTCAACTTGCATGGCTCCAACATAGAAGGTGACAGGGGTGATTACGAGCGGTTCGTGAGTGATGCCGCCTTCCAGCCCGATGAGGTCAAGCTTTATCCCTGCGTGCTCGTTGAGGGGACGGGGCTTGTAGCCAAGCATGATGCGGGAGAGTGGCGTCCTTATAGCGAAGACGAGCTTATCGCCTTGCTTGCGCATGATATATGCGTGACTCCGGCATTTACGCGCGTATCGCGCATGATTCGTGACATATCGGCGCAGGACATCATCGCTGGCAGTAAGAAGACAAACCTGCGTCAGATGGTCGAGGCTTCCGAAATCCTGCGTGAGCGACCGGTACGTGAGATACGATATCGCGAAATTGCCGGCGAAGAGGTCGACATCAACGACCTACGACTCGAGGAAGTTCTCTACGAGACAACGAATACGAGCGAGCACTTCTTGCAGTGGGTGACGCCGCAGGGAAAGATCGCCGGCTTTCTGCGTCTGTCTTTGCCACATGCGGAATATGTGACCGTTCATGCAAACGAGTTACCCGAGGAGATAGGCTGTGCGATGATTCGCGAGGCACACGTCTACGGGCAAGTCGCGAACCTGCATCGGGTCGATGGCAGCGCGCAGCACTTGGGGCTGGGTAAACAGCTCGTCGAACGAGCCTGTGCCATTGCACGTGAGACGGGATTTACGCGCATCAACGTCATCAGCTCCGTTGGAACGCGTGACTACTATCGTAAGCTCGGCTTTGTGGATGGCGCGCTTTACCAGACGCGGGATGTCTAGTCGTCAAATCCCCACATGCGAACTTCGGGCTCGAGCCTGACACCTGAGTCGGCAAAGACGGCGTTTTGCACGTCCTCGATGACCTGTCGCACGTCGCGGGCTGTTGCCGTGCCCATGTTGACGACGAAACCGCAGTGCTTGGAAGAGACCTGAGCGCCGCCGCAGGTGTGTCCACGCATGCCCGCATCGTCGATGAGCTTGCCGGCATAATGGCCAAGAGGGCGCTTGAAGGTGGAGCCGGCGCTGCCGAGTTCGAGAGGCTGCTTGGCGCAGCGCTGGGCGGCGAGCTCGTCCATGCGGGCGCGGATCTGCTTCTTATCCCACGGCACGAGCTGAAGTGTCGCCTCGAGGATGATGTAACCCTCATCCGACATCATGGAGTGACGATAGCGCCAGTCTGCCTCGGATGCAGGAACCGTGACAATATCTCCGTCCGGGGTCAGACACTGGACCTCGGTGCATACGTGGGCGAACTCCCCGTCATAAGCGCCTGCGTTCATGATGGCAGCACCGCCGATGCTACCGGGGATGCCGCTTGCAAATTCGTAGCCCGTGAGTCCTGCCGTGTAAGCTGCTTCGGCGACTTGCTCGTTTGTGGCGCCTGCTTTGGCGATGAGCCGTGTGCCATCAATACGGATATCGCAAAAGTGCTCGCCGAGACATATGCACACGCCCGAGAGGCCTGCATCTGCGACGAGAAGGTCACTGCCGCAGCCGATGACATGCCAGGGGGCGTTTGCCGTACGGCATGCCTCGAGGATAGCGACGAGCTCGTCGACGGAGGCGATCGAGATGAAGAAGTCAACGGGACCGCCCACCTTGAAGGTGGTGTGCTTGCTCATGGGTTCGTTGGCATGGAGCCTCTTGGCATCGATTGCATCTGTGAGCATGCGGGCAAGTGTGTCTATATCCATGGAATAACCTTCGTTGTCATCGTATTGCTTGTACGCATGATACCCGACAATGTCGCAGCTATGAGCTACAATACCCGCCCGTGACCAATTTAGCCGGAAGGGAC
>CABURF010000144.1 GCA_902493755.1 uncultured Coriobacteriia bacterium | reverse complement strand
GTGGTCGGTATTCTGGGACACCATCGTGGTTCCCACGTTCTCAAAGCTACAAGCTCATACGGTCTATGATTACAAACGCCTATGGAGAACAGAACTCAAATCAGTCATGGGTGATCTCATGGTCGGAGATACCACGCCGAAGGTTATCCAAAGGATCATCGACAACATCGACGCGCCCTCCGTGCAAGCCTATGCCAAGCGCCTACTCCGCAAGATCTGCAACATGGCAGTGGTTGAGGGGCTGCTGGATGTATGCCCCGTGAGTCGCAACACGAAAACCGCGCCCCTCACAAAACGTAAGAAGACGGGTCTGCTCGCATCGAATGCCAGTCAGTGGATAGAACGCACCCTTGAAGCACCTGCCGCCGCTATCCGGCTATGCTGCGTCGGCGGAGGACTATCGCCTGAGGAGGCATGGGGTATGCTCAAGGAGCGCGTGGTGCGCTACGAGAGAAACGGCAAGATATATGCACTCGTTGAAGTCTGCGCTGCCCTGACCATGGTTGGCGGCAAGAAGGATTTGAAGGATACCAAGAATGGCTACAGGCGGCGATTCGTGGCCGTTGGCGCTCCCTTTGCAGAACCTCTCCTTGCACTCTGCGAGGGAACAGGCCCCCTATATCCAAGCAGAATCAAGCATGCCGAAGGAGGACCATACACGGCAGATCACTTCGCATCCCCCACCACCATCACGAACAACTGGCGCAAATGGTGCGAGAGAAACGAGGTTCCCTACGTTCGCATCGGCGACATGCGCACGATTTGGTCAACGTGGCACATGGAGGCAGGCACCCAGGACTCAGCCGTGCAGGGAGCTATGGGGCACTCAGATGGAACCACACGAGCAAGCAACTACATCGAGTTCAGCATTGAGGCGGCACTTCGCGTGGCTGATTCCCTCGCCTCATTTATCACCAGCTTATGACGAGTGGCAAGAAATCAGTGGCAAAGAGACGGATAACCGCAGGTCATCAGTTGGAACGAGGTGGCAAGAACTGGCAAGAACACCCGCATATTCGCGTGTATTTGCGCGTATTTCCGCGTTTCCTTTATATAATTCAATGATAATTGAGAACGGAGCGATATATGAGCTGACCTGCGAAGATTGTTGGTAGGGGCGCAGGGATTCGAACCCTGATGACCGAAATCGGCGGATTTTAAGTCCACTGCGTCTGCCAGTTCCGCCACGCCCCCACATGCGAGCACCTAATGCTATCACTGCATGGGCTTACTCGTGAACAAAGAATATCGTATCGAGAATGTTGTAGTACCAGGTTTGCGGAGCAGTGATGCTTTTTTCATCAAGATGGTCCGGCAACCTCGAGGCGTTATCGACCGTGCCCTGCTCGTTCGTGACCACGGCTGAACTCTCCCCCTCCCTGACCCATCCCAGGTCAGAGCGAGCCTGGTTCTCGATACCTTCTTCGGTTTGCAAGGCATCGTTCTCAGCTTGGACGGCCTCATTGCGCTCGGTCACGGCATCGAGCTGCGCCTGAAGACGCTGCTCGGTACGCATCGTCTTGTAATAGTCGCGTCCGACGGGATAGAGCACGACAAGGGCAAAGACGATAATGCAGGCAACGATGGCAAGCACACGCCATGAGCGCTCACGCTTGCGCACTCGAGGAGCATCTGCGCGCTGCGAAGGTTTACGCTTTTCGCTGCGCTTTGGCATCTATACCTTGAGGTAGCGCCGCATGGCGATGGCCGAGCCCAGCATGCCGATGAATACGCCGGCAACGATGAGCACCAGATAGATTGCGGAGTATACGCCCGGATCGACCGTGAGTGGCAGGAAGCTCACCATGTTCTCGAGCGCGGGGAACACCGTCACACGCACGAGCGAGAGCACGATGATCGCAAACACGGCGCCAACGAGGGCCTGCAGCGCACCTTCCATCACAAACGGCCCGCGAATGAAGCCATTGGTCGCACCCACGAGGCGCATGATCGAAATCTCGCGCCTACGGGCAAGAATCGCAAGGCGAATCGTATTGTTAAGGAAAACGAGCGAGATGAACACAAGCAGCACGACCGCCACGATGCATGCGTAGCGAATGACGTTAGTGACGGCGAAGAGGCGCTCGACCGTACCCTGACCGTACTTGATGGAGTCGGACGGGTCGCTGGGATTATCGGCGATCGCCGTGAAGGCGCTGTTTCCGAGAATCGCACTCACCGTGTCCTGCACCTTATGCGTGTCGCGCAGCGTGATGACGTAGGTACGCGGCAGCGGATTGCCATCGAGCTGATTCACGATATCGGGGTTGTTGGCGGTCTGACGCTGGAAATCCTCGAGGACCTGGTCCTTGTTGCGGAAGTCCACCGAGGCGATGTTGCCGGCATCGTTCTCGAGCGTCTTGAGATAGCTGTCGAGACTCGATATCTGCTCGTCAGTCGCCTCATCGGAAATGTAGAGACGCACGTTGACCTCGTCCTCGAACGAGGATGCCAAGTTACCGATCATGATCGAGATGATGATGGTCACGCCAATCATGAGGAGTGACAGGAAAATGGTGACGATACCGCCGACGGTCGTGCCGAGATTGCGGCGCGAACTGATGATGGACTCTTTGAGGAAATAGATAATCTTAGACATCGTAACCGTACACTCCCTTCTTCTGATCGCGGACGAGGGTGCCGTTCTCGAGTGCGAGCACGCGTCGACGCATCTGGTCGACCATCTCGCGGTCATGCGTGGCAACGAGGATGGTCGTACCCGTACGGTTAATGCGCTCGAGCAGACGCATGATGCCCAGCGAGGTCTGCGGATCGAGGTTACCAGTCGGTTCGTCGCAAATGAGGATCGGCGGGCGGTTGACGATAGAGCGGGCGATGGAAACACGCTGCTGCTCGCCACCAGAAAGCTGGTCAGGCAGCTTGTCCATCTTGTCCTCGAGGCCAACGAGACGCAGGACCTCGGGCACCTGCGTGCGAATGACGTGACGTGACTTGCCGATTACCTCGAGTGCGAAGGCGACGTTCTCGAACGCCGTCTTGTTGGGCAGAAGCTTGAAGTCCTGGAACACGCAACCAACGCTACGGCGCAGGTACGGGATGCGCCAGTTCTTGATGGTGCGCAGGTTCTCGCCAGCGACGACGAGCTCGCCGCTCGTGGGCACAATCTCGCGGTTGAGCATGCGAATGAAGGTCGACTTGCCCGAACCGGAATGACCGACGAGGAAGAGAAACTCACCCGAGCGAATATCAAGCGTGATATTGGCAAGTGCAGGCCTGTTAGGCTGCGCGGGATACACCTTCGTGACATTGCGCATCGAGATGACGACGGGACCAAGATTTTGCTTCGCGTTCTCGTCGAGCGCAAGATCGGCATAGGTACCGGTTGCCTCGGTAGCCGCGGGCATGCTGGAGGTCGACAGCGGGTTTGCCTGACCCGTTTGCGCCGGGCGCGGACGACCCGTTGCGCCTGCAACGTTGCGACGTACGTCGACGTTGCTCTCCGCATCGATACGCGGAAGGCGCGCGTCGATCTGTCTGGTTCTATATGCATCGTTTGCCGCGGCTTGCTCATCTGCCTGGGGCATACGAGCCGCTTGACCGCGGGATTTTGACGAACGGCCGCCCGCTGCATGGGCGCCGCGTGACGATTTGCCGAATAGTGCCACGTTTCAACTCCGATCTCATTCAGCTTAGTCGGTTACGTATTCTATCCCACTGCCGCGCAAGTCAAATGGAAATATCGCGAACATCACAAAGCGTTCACGTATGGAGGACGTGTCAGAGGGACAAGTTTCTCTGACACGCAGAGAGATTTCTCGACTCCGGCGCTTCGCGCCTTCGCTCGAAATGACAGCTGTTGTCATCTCGACTGAAGCGGTCGGCAGACCGCGAAATGGAGAGACCTTGTCCCACTTGCGTCAATTACTTGCGGGCGATGGCGGCACGGGCCTTGGCGGCGATGCCGGCGGCGTCCAGGCCGTACTCCGCAAGCAGCTCGTCAGGCTCGCCGCTCGTGCCGAACATGTCGCGCACGCCGACGCGCTCGAGCGGAACGGGACAGTTCTCGCCGATGATATCGGCAACCGCCGAGCCCAGACCACCAACCGTGGAA
>CABURF010000143.1 GCA_902493755.1 uncultured Coriobacteriia bacterium | reverse complement strand
AATGGCACCCTGCTTGATGGCCGGGCCGGACTTGATGGCATAGAACTTCTGCACCATCTGCGGCAGGCCCCAAGTGCCAAGTGATGTCAGGATGACGACGCCCATCAAGTTGAGGAAGTCAGGGCCGAGGAAGCTCGTAAAGGCGCCAAGCTGCTCGGTACCTGGCGCTTGAATCTGCGAAAGCTGAACGACGGCCTCGGACAGTCCTCCCTGTGTTTGCAGAACCGCGATGATAACGGCCGTGATGCCGACGAGCATGACGATGCCTTGCAAAAAGTCATTGACGACCGTGGCCATGTAACCACCCAACACGACGTATATGCAGGTCACGATGACCATGCCGATGACACACCACTCGTAGGGCACGCCAAACGCCATCGTGAACAGACGTGACAGGCCATTGTAGACCGAGGCGGTATAGGGGATGAGGAAGACGAAGATGATGGCAGCGGAGGCAATGCGCAGCCCCTTGCTCTTGTAGCGCTTGCCGAAGAACTCGGGCATGGTCGAGGCCTTGAGTCGCTGCGTGACCTCGCGCGTGCGCGGGCCGAGCACCCACCAGGCAAGCAAGCTGCCAATCACGGCGTTGCCAATACCCGCCCAGGTTGCGGCCATACCGTACTTCCAGCCAAACTGGCCAGCGTAGCCGATGAACACGACGGCGCTGAAGTAGGCGGTGCCGTAGGCGAAGGCCGAAAGCCAGGGACCGACGTTACGACCACCGAGAATGAAGCCGTCGACATCGCGCGAGGCCGCACGGCGCGTGTAGATGCCGACGCCGACCGCGATGGCTATGAATATGATGATGAGTAGTATTTTGACGAACATGCTCTTTCCTTCTCACGGTAGCACAACGAACAGGCGGAGGCGCACACGACAAGGACATCAAGCGCACGCGTAGACATGGGGCGTCGGCACGTGCATCCCGCCGTGTGCTAGAGATATCGATAATAGGAAAAGGTGGAGGCAAACGAGAGCATACTGGCATGCACGGCCGCACCGTGATGCTTCAGTATGTTCGCTCGATCGTTCAATGGCCCTCCAAATCAGATTGCGAACACTATAGACCACTTTTGCACGCTGTAGTAGTAAATTATTCGATTTTTTTGCATATCGGTGTTCGAAGGATATGATGAACGGCGTGAAACGGGCGTTTGATACGGGGAGGGATGACATGCGCGTTCTCAAGGTCGCGTTGAGCTCAGCTCTGACGCTCGCAATCATGGCGATCATTTTCTCCTTCTCTGCGCAGAGCGGGGGAGAGTCCGGTTCGTTGAGCAATGCAATCGCTCGTATGCTCGCCTTCGTCTTCATCGAAGGATTCGACGGCATGCCACCCGAGCAACAAGCGCAGCTCATCGCCCAGATGTCCTGGCCCATACGCAAGACCGCGCATGCGACGGAATACGCCTGTCTTGCCATATCGCTCGTCGTTACGTGTTGGCAGATTGCGGCATGGAGACACGAAACAAGGGAAGGAGCGAGGCTTTGCCCACGACGCATTCCCTTTGTGGGCATGACGGCGTTCGTCATTGCTGTGCTCTATGCGTGCAGTGACGAAACTCACCAGCTCTTCATCGACGGACGTGCGGGGCAAGTCGCTGACGTGCTCGTCGACGCCTCGGGTGCAGCAATTGGCTGCCTGCTGATGTGCCTGCTCATGTGGCGGTTCATGATTGGATGCATGAGGCAGCACTGACGGTCTAATTCTCGAATCATCCGAAAGGCATGTGACGTGTCGTTTCGGTCGCCTCTGTCTAGACTTCGCTTTCGACTGTCGTGCGTGCGCCCGCCCGTTGTGCCACGGCGAGGATGACAAATGCTGTGGCAACGACGACAGCAGAAATGTACATGCCAATCGCATATCCTCCCGTGAGGTCATAGGCCAAACCCCAGAGTGGGGCACCGATGGCCTGGCCAAGTACGCATGCCATGCTGACGAGACCCCAGATGGCCGCGTAGTCCCTCTGTCCGAAAATGGAACCTGTAACCATGGGCGCGAACACGGAGGTGTTCGCATTGCTTATCGACATCAGCAGCAACGCGATGCAAACGACCGCAATCGAACCGGTCGATGGCAGGAGAATGAACGATACGAGATATAGCGCCGAACAAAGCAGAAACGCCTTCATAAGCCCCATCTTGTCGGCGAGCACGCCGGCGAGCGGATTCGTGACGATGATGCCCGCGGATATCACCGACATGAAGATGCCGGCCATGATAGCGCTGAATCCAACGCTCACGAAATATGCCGCGAGGTGTTGCGTGACCGTTACGGTGACGGCGAGAAGAAGGAAGGATGCGACAGTTGCCCACAGCTCCGGGCTTTTGAGAGCTTGCCCGTAGGACATGCCGCCCTCTTCGTGCGTCTCGGCAGCTCGCGTGTCTCCGTTCGTTTCGGCTCCGTAGGGTTCGAGCCCCACGTCTTCGGGGGTGGAGTGCAGCAGAAGCGCTCCCGCCGGGACAGTGAGCAGAAATACGACGACACCCAGGAAGATGTATCCTGTTCTCCATCCCATGGACTCGATGAGCGCAGGAAAGACCATGCTCAGAACCATTGCAACGATACCGCCGCAAGCCGCCGTCGCACCCATGACGGAGCCATTCTTCTCTACGAACCATGTATTCACGATGACCGGAACTACTGCGTAGCTGCATCCGAAGAAGCCCAGGCCCACGAGGCAACCGACGATGTAGAACGTCACAAGCGAATCGCAGAGCGAGAAGGCGGCCATGGCCAGCCCCGTCCAGATTCCACCGAATATGACGAAACGACGTGTTCCGTATTTCGTGATGAGCTTTCCGTAGACCGGTAGCGTGATGGTTCCCACAATGGTAATGAGGCTGAAGTACAGCGAGAAGGTGCTCCGGTCAAACCCGAGGTCACTCGTCACGGGATCCATGAAGAAGCCGAAGCTGACCGTCCCTGCAATCATTGCGCTCATAACGAGACAAGCCGCGATGGCCGTCTTGAGATACTCGCCCTTCATAGTGTCCTCCCCATTGGCGTGCCCGTGCCTTGCTCGCACCTGGCGCCTGTTCCTGCATAAACATGGCGGATTATAGAGAACACTCCTCAGATGCTCCTATGGAGAAGCCTCCTAACATTCGCCTGCATTTTTGGAGATTCCTCCGTATCGCCGACATGCCCCCAGTTCCTAGGATGTAGCCATGATTGGGACACGTATGCAGGCTGTTCGGACGGCTCGCATACATGTCGAATCAAAGCCAACGAGTGAGAAAGGAGAGGAAATGGAGTACAACAACGAGTACAACCTGGATCTGTACCCGAAGAAGCTTCATTGGAAGGAGGGGGATCTGACGGCGACCAGGACCACGATGTGGTCGGGTCCGGGTTGTCACGAAGGTTGCCAGGTCATCTTCTATACCGATGAGAATGACAAGCTGGTCAAGGTCGAAGGTGACCCGAACAGCCCATTCAGCCAAGGTCGTTTGTGCATGCGCTGTCTCGAGCTACCCGAGCTCGTCAATCACGAGTCACGTCTAAAATACCCGATGAAGCGCTCACGTGACGAGCGTGGACAGGATACCTGGGAGCGTGTCTCCTGGGACGAGGCGTACGACATCATTGAGGAGAACGTCCGCAAGTTCCAGAAGGAGAGCGGACCCGAATCCATCATCTCCATGATCGGCACTGGCCGAAACGTCTCGCAGGTTATTGCTCATAACCAATATGCCAACTTCGGGGGCCCGGATCTGACCCTATGCTTCCTGTCCGGCGATAGTTGCATGCTGCCTCGCACGGCATTGTGCTATGCGGTCATGGGCAATCAATGGGTCGCTGACATGAGCCAGTTCCGCGAAAAGCGCTACGAGAAGGATGAAGACTGGCAGGTACCCGAGTGCATTGTGCTGTGGGGTACCAATCCCGTTGTCTGCAATTCCGACGCATTTCTCGGTCACTGGATCGTCGAGGCCATGAAGCGCGGCACGAAGATCATCACCATCGACCCGCAGCTCACGTGGATCGCCGGCCGCTCCGAGAAATGGCTGCGCGTGCGTCCCGGCACCGACGCTGCTCTGGCGCTCGGCTTCATGAACGTCATCATCAAC
>CABURF010000142.1 GCA_902493755.1 uncultured Coriobacteriia bacterium | reverse complement strand
TAGGTGCCGCGTGCCTCATCACTTCGTGGCTCGATGTTCTGAGCCGTCTCAAACGTACCTCCTATGCGCGATTTACCGGACTCGGCCTTGTGATCGGTACGCTCATATTTCTCGTCGCCGTGTCTGCCCCATATAATCTGCAGCCGATGTTTGCTGCGATATACGTGCTGTGCAGCATCGGCCTTGTCATTTTCTCCACACGCCGGGCCGATGGCAACGAAGAGCGTGCACCCCTGGAGCATACGGTGGACACTTGGTCATTTACCAAGGAAATCGAGCCCTCCTTTTTCATGTTCAATGTCGCCTTCGCGCTCGATTTCGTCTTCTTGTTCAACAGTGGCAGCGAAGAGGTTCTTTGGGGAATGCTCGCCATCATTCCCGGGGCCATGGTCATCGCGGTTTTCGGCATATTGCACAAGAGCTTTTCGGTTACCGTCTTGCAGCGCGTCCTTCTCGTCCTGACCGTGTTCGGTTGCATAATGCTTCCATTTGTCGATGGAGTGTTTCAGATCGCATGTGCCTGCATGGTCGTGGCATCGTGGGCCGCGTTCCTGTCGACCAACTACGCTTTCATTGTTCTGAAGTGCATCGTGAGCCAGGATGCGCCTTTGTTTAGGCAGGCGCCCATCAGGCTGTCCGTTCCCGCGTTGGGATTTGCGGTGGGCTGGCTAATCGCATCGTTGCTTACCATCTACTTTGGCGAGCATGATTATGCATTTACCACCATGCACCTGGTTACAACCGTGCTCCTGGTTATAGCTGTCATGATGTTTTTCCCCTCGGAGTTGCACCATCCTGTTGGAGGGGGCGGCGCTGAGGAGAAGAAGCCGGCTCAGACGGTTGTCTCGATACAGATGGACGAAAGCGAGCTTCTTGACAGGAAGGCTGCGGCAATTGTAAAGCTCTACCAACTTTCGCCACGTGAGGCCGACATTCTTGTGTATCTTGCCAAGGGTCGTAATGCGGCGTGGATTCAGGAGCAGCTAACGATTTCACCCCATACGGTCAAAAGCCATATCTACAATATCTATCGCAAGCTCGACATCCATTCCCAGCAAAAGCTCATGTCCTTTGTCGAGGAATACCCAATCGATCTCTAGCCTTGAGGTCGGAATAAGGCAAAAGGACGGGCTGTTTGCCTCATTCCCCCGGTCACAATCTCATACTACTGTAATGAATTCTTCGATGGCATGCTTTCTGGTCCATGCTTGCCCTGTCCACCATGGTTTCATGGCGCTAAGCATAAGGGAGAGAGATGCTTTCAGAGGAAGATACTCGGGCTGCAGTGCCTCGCGATAGCGCGGGGATGGCTCTCCCTTGTAATGGAATCGCGGAACGGAAGGCCGTGGATTTCAAGAGCGAGAGGAGGAGCTATGGAAGAATTCGAGATGGACGGCAAGAAGGCTGCCCAGCGCGAGGATTCGGAATGGCACTTCAGCGGCAAGGATGATCCCAATGCAGTGGATCGCAAAGAGGAAGTAGTCCTCGAAAAGGATCGCGACGACATCGGCACCACCAAGGAGGAGAACCAGTTCAACTTCGGTGCTGGCGAGCGTCCCGAGATGCAGGACTGGAAGCATCCCGGCGAGTGGCAGTACATGGAAGACGGCATGCTCGTCACGCGCACCTCGGTATGGTCGGCCCCCGGCTGCCACGAGGGCTGCGGTGTGCTCGTGTACTCCGACCCAGAGACCGGCCGCTTCATCAAGTGCGAGGGCGATCCGGACGATCCGTACAACCGCGGCGCACTGTGCCCGCGCTGCCTGGCGTTCAAGCAGGTCGAGTTCCATCCTGATCGCATTCTGTACCCCATGAAGCGCGCTGGCGAGCGTGGCGAGAACAAGTGGGAGCGCATCTCCTGGGACGAGGCTCTCGAGACGTGCTACAAGGAGTTTCGTCGCATCGCGATGACCTACGGTGGAGACTCCATCCACTGCCTGCGTGGTACCGCCCGTGACAACCAGTGGCAGGTCGGCCGCATGGCAAATACCATGGGCAGCCCCAACGAGTACGGTTTCCTGTCTGGTACTGCATGCTATCTGCCGCGCCTTTCGCTCATGATCATGACCTACGGCGGCATGCTCATCGCCGACTTCGCGCAATTCTCCGCCCTTCGCTACGACGACCCCGAGTGGGTGTGCCCCGAATGCACCATCGTCTGGGGTTGCAATCCCACCATCTCGAACCCCGACTTCTTCATGGGCCACTGGGTGACGGACGCCATGAAGCTCGGTTGCAAGCTCATCTCCGTCGAGCCTCGCGTAACCTGGCTTGCGGCTCATGCCGACATCCATCTGCAGCTGCGTCCCGGCACCGATACCGCTTTGGCTCTGGGCATGATCAAGGTCATCGTTGACGAGGATCTCTACGATCACGACTTTGTTGATCGCTGGACCTATGGCTTTGACGAACTCGCTGCTCGCGCGCAGGAACTCTCTCTCGACGAGGTCGAGAAGATGACGTGGGTTCCCAAGCAGAAGATCATCGACGCCGCCCGCCTGTTTGCCAATTCGCATCCCGCCAACGTGGTATGGGGCCTGGCTGTCGACATGCAGTCGCAGGGCACGCCGTGCGCCGCTGCCATTGCCGCGCTCTGGACCATTACCGGCAATCTCGATGTGCCCGGTGGCATGTGCTATACCGCCGCGCCCATGGGCGTTGATCAGCCCTCCGCTGGTGCGTGGGGCATTTACGACCTCATCGACGAGGAAACGCAGAAGAAGCGCGTTGGCTGGAAAGAGTACCCGATGTACCGCTATGGTCTTACCCAGGCCATGCCCGACATGTGCCTCGAGGTGTGCGAGGAAGGCGGCGTAAAGGGCGTCTGGATCCAGACATCCAACGGTATCGCCTGCATGAGCTGCGAGACCGAGCGCTGGTACAAGGCCATGAAGAAGCCCGAGTTCATCGCCGCATGCGACGTGTTCATGACGCCGACGATTCAAAGCTGCGCCGACATCGTCCTGCCAGTTCAGACCTGGGCCGAGAAGCATTCCGTGCGCGCTCACTACTACTTCCTGTCCGCTATCACCGGTGGTTGCGCTGCCGAGGGCGAAGCGCTCTCCGACTGCGAGATCAACCGTCGCCTGGCGCAGTACTTCGACAACGATGACGAGTTCAACAAGGCCATCAACCGTCCCGAGGGCAAGCAGCACACCTGGCCCTGGAAGACCGAGGACGAGGTCTACGACGAGATCGTCAAGCCTTCCGGCTTCACCTTCCACGAGCTCATGGAGCAGGGACCCGTCTACCAGAAGTACATCTACAAGAAGTATGAGAAGGGCCTCATGCGTCCCGATGGACAGCCCGGATTTAACACGCCGACCGGCCGCATCGAGTTCTACTCGACGCTGTTCCAGGCCTATGGCTACGATCCGCTGCCCTATATCGAGGAGCCGGGTATCGGCCCCGTGTCCACGCCGGACCTCTACGAGGAGTATCCGCTCATCATGATTACGGGCGCCCGTACCACCTCGTTCTTCCATTCCGAGCATCGCCAGATTCCGTATCTGCGCCAGCTCACGCCTGATCCGTGGGTGCAGATCAACCCCAAGACCGCTGCCGAGCATAATATCTCGGAAGGTGATTGGGTCTGGATCGAGAACCATCGTGGCCGCTGCCGTCAGCGTGCCCGCGTGACCTACGAGGTTTCCGAGAAGGAGATCGCGGCACAGCATGGCTGGTGGTTCCCCGAGCAAGACGGTGCCGAGCCTAACCTCTACGGTTTCCGCCAGTCCAACATCAACCAGCTTCTTGCCAACAAGCCGGGACGTACGGGTTTTGGTGCCGACCTGAAGTGCACGCTGTGCAAGATCTATCGTTGCAGTGAGGAGGACCTGTAATGTCTAGGAACGGAATACTTGTCGACTACCAGTACTGCACCGGTTGCTATTCCTGCGAGGTCGCCTGCCAGTCCGAGCATGAGCTGCCGCTCGAGCAGTGGGGTGTCAAGGTCATGCAGAACGGCCCGTGGCCCATCCGCGAGGCAGACGGCACGCCGACCGACCAATACGTGTACGACTTCATCCCGTCATTCACCAGGATCTGCGACCTGTGCGCAGACCGCCGCGCTCACGGCAAGCTCCCGAG
>CABURF010000141.1 GCA_902493755.1 uncultured Coriobacteriia bacterium | reverse complement strand
GGTCGCTTGGGGCACTAATCCCATTCGCTCTCGCCAGTATTGTGGCCTTCGCATGCTCGATGGCCATCGTGACGGTGGAAAGCTCATCGTGATAGATCCGGTTTACCGTGACATGGCCGCCAAGGCCGATTTGTGGATTCCCATTCGCCCCGGTACCGATTCAGTCATCGCCTTCGCCATTTCCAACATGATCATCAAGAACAAGACCTATAACGAAGACACCATGAAGACGTGGACTAACGCACCGTTTCTCGTGAACGATGTCGAAAAGCGTTTGCTACGCGAGAGTGACATCGATGCGTCTGCAGATCCTTTCGATGATCACTACGTAGTGTGGAATGAGAAGACGAATTCTCCGGCTATCTGGTGTCCGGAGACTGAGACCTACATCGGCTCCCAGGGCGATCCCACGCCGACAGAGCGCTTTAATGGTTCCTCTGCTGGTGTCGACCCTGTTCTTGACGGCACTTTCGAAGTGACTTTGGCTAATGGCGAGACCATGGAGTGCAAAACCGCTTTCACGACATACAAGGAATGGCTGGAGCCCTGGACTCCCGAGAAGGCTGCGGAAATCGGTTGGTTTGAACCGTCAAAGCTCTACGAGATGTATGACATCCTCATGAATAACAAGCCTGCGCTTACAGCTGCTTATCTTGGTGCCTGCATGATGACGACCAATGCATTGCAGACGGGACGTGCCATCACGCTGCTCCAGTTGCTCCTTGATCCGCCCATTGATGCCAAGGGCGGTCTGCATTTCAACAAGTTCTGGGAGTTCATGAACAGCCCCAAGATTTCTGCCAATGATGCCGTCACCAATCCCGTATCGCGCTTGGGTGATGACAAGTATCCCATGTACACCCAGATCTACGGCAAGGCCGCTTGGCCGCCTGCGCTTTGGGAGGCAATCATCACGGAGAAACCCTGGCCGGTCAAGGTGCTCATCTCCAATGCCAACGATGTTCTGGGCTGTTATGAGAACCCGCAGAAAGTCCATGAGGCTCTTACTTGCGGAAATCTTGATATGTACGTAGTCATGGATTACTGGATGACCCCTTCTGCGGAGCTGGCCGACTATGTTTTGCCTGCTGCACACTGGTCCGAGCGCGTGGGTTGTTTCGACGAGGAAATGTATCCTGACCCCTGCCCGTTCATCATGCCCGTGAAGGCTGTCGATCCGCCGGGAGAAGCACAAGACGACTGGTTCTTCTATCGCGAACTCGGCAAGCGCATCGTGCTCGATGGCGAGAGCCGCGCATGGCTCTGGCCTTGGGACTCTTCGGAAGAGATGCAATTGTGGCGTCTTAATGAGTTCCATCTCAAGCCCACGGGACGAGAGCCTATAGAAACATACGAAGAAGCGGCTGACGAGCATATGTTCATCGTCTATGGCGGCGAGCATCGCATTGAAAAGCAGCACGAGAAGGGCATCGAGCACTTCGCCACACCCACGGCAAAGATTGACTTCTACTGCGAGTCCATGCCCATTTTTGGCTATGACTCGGCACTGCCCACTTTCTCCGAGCCGTGGGAATCGCCTATTACTCAGCCTGAGGAGTTCGAGAAGTATCCCTTCGTGCTCACCACGGGCGGCCGTGACTATCCGTTCTATCACTCGGCATGGACAAATATCGCCAAGCAGCGCATTCTTGAGCCGTGGCCCTACGTTGAGATTAACTACTACGATGCGCAAGATATGCAGATTGCCGATGGTGAATGGGTTTACGTAGAGAATTCCCATGGCAAGGTGAAAGCACGTGCTCGTGTGCATAAGGGAATCCTGAAGGGCGTCATCAGTATGGCTCGTCCGAATTACAAGGACGCGTGCAAAGAGCTGAACCTGCCCGGTGGTTCTTGGGATACCTACAATCCAAACATGCTCATTCCGAAGGAAGGCGCTGATCCTGGTTTTGGTGCCACAGTGATGCGCAGCTGCCTTGCGCGTATTACGAAGATCGATGAATAAGGAGGGGCAAAAATGTCGAATGTTGGAATGCTCGTTGACCTTGATTACTGCGTAGGGTGCTATGCGTGTCAAAGCGCTTGCAACGATTATAACGACCTCGGTCTGGGGCTGACCTATCTCAAGCAGTGCAATATGAAACCTGAAGAGGTGGATGATGAGCTGGTCATGTACATGAGCCCCATTCCGCTTAAGCTCGAGCAATGTGCTCACTGTTTAGAGGCTGAGGGAGTCGCTCCCTGTCAGGCAATATGCATATCCAAAAGCCTCTACGTGGGTGAGGTCGAGGACTTGCTTGCGAAGGCCAAGGAGCTTGGCACGAAGACCCAGCTCTTTATGCCGCGCCCTTAAATCGCTCAGGAGAGCCAGAGGGAAGGAGAAGTCTCATGGCAGAGGCAAAGACATGCAGCACGTGCGTGTATTGTTCCTATGACGTCTCTTGGGGTCGTTATGAGTGCAAGGTGAAGAAAGCCGCCTCGCGATTTGCGAAGCCTGGCGAAGCGCCAGAGCCCTTTGTCACTCCCGACGAGACGTGCGATAAATACAAGAGCGCTAACGAATAGGCGTCTTTGACATGATGTTGCTGCGGGAGCCTCGTCTCCCGCAGCGGCTTTCTGCGGTAAGGTGCGAAGGGCAGCCCTTGTGCGGGAAGGCTGCAAATCGCGTCTTTCTTCTTATGGGAGGTACTCATGAAAACGGAGTATCTATATTACTTCTGCGTTGCGTCTCGAGCCAAATCGTTTTCGAAGGCGGCTGAGGAGCTGCATATCTCTCAGCAAGGCTTGAGCCGGGTTATCAAGATTCTTGAGGCAGAATACGGCTGTCTGCTTTTCAGGAGGGAGAACTGGCAGGTCCAGCTCACTCAGGCCGGGCATATGCTTCGGACTCTTGCCGAAAGCGTGCTCGATGCCTATGAGCACCTCGAGCGCGTCATGGATGGCCAAGGCCTTGCTCCTCAAGCGGATTTCGTTGCGGAAAAGATCACCATCAGCATGACTCTAAATACTATGCACAACTTTTATCCGTTTTTCGCCACTGCGCTCTCTGCCTCATTTCCAACTGTCCGGTTTGGCGTTCGCGAGGTTGATCCGGCAAATCTTCATGAAATGGTGCGCCAGGATCATGATGGAAATGACCTCTTCTTTGTTTCTATTCCAGAGTTTCGTTTGCAGCAATTTGCATCAGATGGAGAGATGCGTTTTCGGCCGTTGCTCGACACTGAGTTGGATTGCATAGTGGGGCGTAATTCGGCGCTTGCGGCAATTTCGTCTTTTGACTGGAAGGATGTTGGACAGTATGAACTAGTGCTGAAAAAGGACCCAGGTATGATTGAGCTGCTTCAACACAAGGGAGCAATTCATAGCACATCTGATTTTGAGTACTGGTCGACGGATTCTAAGTTTCTCGAGGCTGTCCTCGACACGCAGGATGCGGTTTCTTTTTCCACGAGTTTCCTCGGTCTTTATCCTGAATTGGATTCCTTTTTGCATATCCCTATCGATGATGCAGTTAAAACTCCTGTCGGATTTTTGATGAAGAGCAGTGATGGACTTTCCGCGATTGCATGGGCGGTTATCAACTTCGTCGAACAGTTCTTCAGCATCAACTATCCCAAGGGCCTTTTCTCATCCGAAGAAAAAGTTGCAGGAGTTTGGATGCCAGTGCGTTGGAATGAAGGGGATGAAGAGTGACGAGGGGGCATTATGACATTTCAATGCGGTGATTGTTCGAAGTGCGGAAAATGTTATCCCAAGATCGGCCGATGCCCGGAATGCGATGGATCAATTCATCTGACTGAAATGGACTGCTGTCCGGCCTGCGGCGCGCCAGTGACTCAAGAGATGCGTCAGTCGGCCCAACGCGCGTTTATGAAGACGAAGCGAAAGCAGTTCGAGGCCCTCTTCCTAAAATCCGCGGAATAACCCTACAGCTCGTGGTAGTACGGGCAAATGTCGGCATACGTGCCATCGGGCATGCGAAAGCCGCCGGGTATGGTGCCGAGCTGCACGAAGCCGAGCTTCTCGTAGAGGTGGCGTGCGCCGGCGTTGGTCGCGACGACGGCGTTGAACTGCAGCACGCGAAAGCCGTGTGCCTTGCCCTGGGCAAGCGAGTCCTCGACGAGCAGGCGCCCCACGCCCTTGCCGCGCGCGGCCGAACTGACTGCGTAGCTGGCGTTGGCGATGTGCCCGCAGCGCCCGA
>CABURF010000140.1 GCA_902493755.1 uncultured Coriobacteriia bacterium | reverse complement strand
TCAAGCGCACGTGGGGGCAGGTGTGGTCGCTTGCCGATGCCGCCGGCCCGGCCGATGACGGGCAGCTTGCCAAGGAACTCAACCGCCAGATGCACGCGACCATCAAGAAGGTGGGCGCTGACATCGAACGCTTCAACTTCAACACGGCGCTCGCGTCGATCATGGAGCTCTCCAACACGACGGCCGATTACCTCAACGCCACGGTGGAGGACGCACGCGACAAGGAGTTGTGCCGTGCGGTCGCCACGACGCTCGTGTTGCTGCTCGCTCCCTATGCGCCGCACTGGGCCGACGAGCTGTGGACCGAGGCGCTCGGCAACGAGGGCAGCGCCTATGCTGCTGTCTGGCCGAGCTTCGACGAGGAGGCCACCAAGGCCGACGAGGTGGAGCGCGCCGTCATGATTGGCGGCAAGGTGCGCGGCCACATCACGACGGCTGCCGATGCCAGCGAGGACGAGATCGTCGCCACGGCTCTCGAGGCCGTCGCCGACCGCATCGAAGGGCTTACCGTGCGCAAGACCATCGTCGCCCCGACCGTCGTTAACGTTGTGGCGAATTAGGGAGAGCTACTGCCGGTTGAAATGCGGGACATGGGGTACGCCAGAGCTCCGAGACCCAGTTGCTCTGGTCGCACCCCATGTCCCGCTATGCAACCGGGCAGCGCGACCCGCCTGGCGACTCCTTGACGCAGCAATTGCCCCGGAGTGTCCTAAGGGGTCTGGTCCTTTGATACATATTATTCGGTTGGGATAATTATTTTTTAAGAGACGCATATATCAAGGAGCCAATAACATACAAGATTGCGTCAATCCAATCTCCTGTGCTGTGCGGCAGGAAAAGTGGCGCGATGATTTCCCAAGATATAGCGCATATTAATCCAATCGCAATTGACACTTTCCATCCGTTTATGCGGTACGGTGATTTTAGAAAAATGAGCAATAGGTCTACATATGCTGGGAATATTATTCCTCCGCATAAATCATTCAAATGGTTCTTCAAAAAAAGCTCTGGAACAAACCCAAAAAATAGATTGAGAAAGCGGTTTGCGCAGTACACGCATAGCACTGCGCAAACTAATATACAATCAAATGCTGTTGTTTTTTCTCTTATCGTTAACCTACAAATGCGAATAGAGCAAGTCCGAAGAAAACACCAAGAGCAATAACTAAAAACTGAGGCATATCAATTCCTTTCGCAGTAACTGGTTAGTATTTTTTCCATGATTTAGCACCGTCTGTTGAATATTCATCTGGGTCACCGTCTCCATCATTGTCACGCCATACGTTTCCCCAGCCGTCTGTGATCTCTGACGAGCCGTCAGAGTATTTGTACATAGTACTTCCCGTGCCGGTGTCATAATAAGAACCCGTTTCCTTCTTTGATGAAGATGAGGAAGATTTGCTACTCGACCTTGATGATGTCGACTTTGAATAGCCGTCACTCGATTTTGATGGACTGGGAGAGCTGCTTGAATAGCTTTTGGCCGAGTAGGAACTAGAGGACGATGACTGAGGTGATTCGGGCTCACATCCTACTAGAAATATTGTCAGTATCATTACTGCTGTCAGCGTGCCAATTTTGAATAGCTTCCCTTTCATAATGCTTCCTTTCGATATGGCTCCTTTGCCTGATTGTCCTTGATGTTCCGCGAAAAACGTTGCGCAACATTCCAGGCAATCAAACTCGTATAACCGTGGGGAAGCTGGTCGAAACAAGTTGGAAAGCATCCACCACAGTTACCACACCGCAAGGATTGCACGGTACAAACCAACAAGCCTTGAAAGGCAGATGCTCTCCAAGTTGCCTGTTGTTTCATATTCGGTTCGTGCAATCCCCATAAGGGTCTTGCGGTGTGGTGATTTCAATTATAGAGGTGGGCCTTGATTCTGCGGGTCAGGAATGCTTCGGGATAGCTGGACGGCGTTGTTTCACTCAAGATACGCGTGACAGGGGGCGGATTTCTCGACGGGCGCATGGCGTCATGCCTCGCGACCACATCGCGGCATTTTGTGGCACTCGCTCGCGGTTCTGCCATGGAATGTGCATCTGTGGTCGCGCCTCTGGCCACCACGCCGCAATTCGTGGCGACTCTGCCAAGCAGTGCGCCCCTGTGGTCGCGGGTTTGGTCATGGGACCACATTTCTTGGCGCAGATCCGGTCCCGTGCCAGAAAATGCGCTCCCGTGTCGGGGAGCCTAGCTGCGTGATACGTGACGCGGTCTTTCGCGCCAAGGATGCTAGGCAGTTGACCCGTATAGGGAGTCGATTGCCAAGAATGTTGGGTCATTGACCACTGCATGCCAAGGATTACGGTCAGTGACCGCCTATCTTGGCAGAACGCCCCCGATTCGGCAGATTATGCGGTCATGGGGCGGGGTTTCTTGGCATGGAATGACCGGAAGCGGTCACGCACCCATCATCCTTGGCGCAATGCCGCCATTGTGCCAAGGGGTCTGACCCCTGTGACACAATGAGACAAAAGCGCCCCGGCAGGTTTTGCCTCATTGACGTCGCGGCGAATCCGAGTACAATAGGATAGCTTGTCGAAGCATCCATTCGGTGTGCTTCGAGGCTGCTTGCAGCCACGGTATGGCTTTCTACGCCGCCGTTAGAGCTAGAAGAGTGAAGGAGAAAGTGGGATTTGCCCCGCTTTCTTTGTTTGTAAGGAGACATGCAGGTGAATAGGGAAGACAAGCTCATCGAGGTACTCGAGCCGCTTGCAAGCAAGCATGGCCTCGACCTCGTGACGGTCGAGGTGGCTGGTACGCGCAAGCGTCCTGTTCTACGCGTGTTTCTCGACACTCCAGCTGGCGGTATCACGCTCGACGAGCTCGTCGATGCTCAAGAGTGGGTGGATACGGCAATTGAGGAAGCCGATCCCTTCATAGAGTCGTACGACCTCGAGGTTTCGTCACCTGGCATTGACCGTCCCTTACGCAAGCGTGATGACTTCGATCGCTTTACGGGAGAGACCACGGTGGTCTATCTCAAGCCAGGGGCTGCACGCAGCAAGTTCACGGGAATCTCGCATGGGCTCGAAGGTGACGAGCTCGTGCTTGAAATGGAAGATGGCACGATGGAGCGCCTTGCCTTTGATCGCATCAAGAAGGCGCATATCATTGGCCAAATCGATTTTGGCGGTCGCAACTTCGATGACGAAGACGCGTCGCTTGATCAGGACAACTAAATAGGGAGGAACCATGTCATCAGAACTCATCAGCGCACTTTCCGATCTCGCCGCCGAGCGCGGTATCGACCAGCTCGCCGTACTCGAGCGCCTCGAGCAGGATCTCGCGCGCAGCTATAAGGGCATTCTCGATCTTGATTGGGATGCGCAGGTCACCATCGACCGTGAGAGCGGCCGTATCTTCGTCTACGAGATGGTTGGCATCGGCGAGGAGGATCCCGAGACGGGCGAGTACGAGGACTACGAGCCGCGTGACGTGACGCCCGAAAACGTATCGCGCATCGCCGCGCAAAACGCCAAGCGCGTCATCAACGAGATTGTCCGCGATGCCGCTCGCGCGAGCATCTACAAGGAGTTCGCCGATCGCAAGGGCGAGCTCATCACCGGCACCGTGCTGCAGACCACGCCCGATTTCACCATCATCAAGATTCGCGACGGTGTCGAGGCCGAGCTGCCGCACTTCGACAGGCGTCGCAACGAGAACGAGCGCAACGAGCGTCCGTCCAACGAGTATTACCAGCACAACCAGCGCATCAAGGCGCTTATCATCGACGTGCGCGACCCAAGCCAGCAGGCGCAGGGTACCACGCGCACGCGCGATGGCGGCAACCGCCCGAGCATCATCGTGAGCCGCACGCATCCCGATCTCATTCGCCGCTTGCTCGAGCTCGAAGTGCCCGAGATCTACGATGGTGTCGTCGAGGTCAAGTCCGTCGCTCGCGAGGCCGGCGCCCGTTCGAAGATTGCCGTGCACTCTCGCGAGTCCAACCTCGATCCGGTCGGCGCCTGCGTCGGTCCCAAGGGTTCGCGCATCCGCATGGTCGTCGGCGAGCTGCGCGGCGAGCGCATCGACGTCATCCAGTGGAGCGAGGATCCGGTGACCTTCGTGGCCAATGCGCTTTCGCCAGCCAAGGTCTCCAACGTGCTCATCAACGAGGATACGCATTATGCGACCGTCGTCGTGCCCGATGACCAGCTC
>CABURF010000139.1 GCA_902493755.1 uncultured Coriobacteriia bacterium | reverse complement strand
CGCACGAATATGGGCTCGATTCCCAGCAGCGCGGCGTCGCGCACGAACTCCTGGCGAACGCCCAGCGGGCAGATGATGAGGCATCGGCCGGGCTCGTGCGCGAGTATAAGGCGCATGATCTCGAGCTGCATGATTGACTTTCCCAGGCCGAACGCGGCGAATATCGCACGACGACCACCTGCGAGTGCCCATCTCACGATGTCTCGCTGGTGCGGGAACAGAACGCCGCTTATCTCGTCCTCTGCGACCTCGAAGCCCATTTGCGGCGCCATGGCGCGCTTGGCCTCGAGAAACTCGTCATACCTCGTCATCGAAGTCCCCTTTCGCGTATCTCGCGCAAGGCCGCCCCAGGATGGGACACTCGGGCACCCATCCCGCACCCTGCTCATCGTCCTCGTCTGCGGCCTGAGAGTGCGCCGCAACGACCTTGGCGAAGATGCGCGCGACCTCACCATCGCGTCCTGGCATCATGTGACCGTAGAGCGATACGGTCGTCTCGAACTTCGCATGCCCGTATCGCTCCTGGATCGCCCTCAGGTCGGCACCTCCGGCAATCAGGTAGGAAGCGTGCGTGTGGCGCAGCGTGTGAAGGTGCGTCTCCGGGTCGAGTCCCAGGTCGGCGACAAGCGCGCCGAACAGCGCCGTTATCTCGCGCGGCGTAAACGGTGAGCCGTCCGAATGACAGAAGAGGGGTAGCGTCTTTCGCGGCCGCACGCCGCGCTCGGCAAGCACCGCATCTCGTATCGTGCGGTACGCGAAAAGCACCTTCACCGTCGCCTCGTCAAAGGTCACGAAGCGCGACTTGCCCGACTTGGGCCTCTTTGCGACAAGCGTCGTCTTGCGCGTCCTCATATCACGCCTGTAGGCAAGGACGCGTGCCACGCGCACGCCTGTGTCCCCGTCCATCTTCTGCTCGACGTGAAGGTCGAGCAGTCCCGAAAGCTCGCCACGGCGAAGTCCCGAGTTGAGATCTACCCATACCATCACGGCGAAGGCGTACATCTCGTATCCCTCGACGCTCGTCACGGACTTCGTGAGAATCGAATCGAGCCACGAGATCAACTTCGCCATGTCTTCTGACGAGAGCGGGGTGACCTCGCGCGACCTCGCCTTCGGCGGTCGCACATCACCGAGCGGGTTCGACGGCGCGTGGCCGCTCGACTTGAGGTATCGGAAAGCACCGGACATGAAGGCGTGGATCTTGCTGACCGTCGTGCCGGAAAGCCCGGCCCCGCCGTCGAGCTTCGGCCGCATGAGCAGGCGGTAGAAGTCGTGGAACAGGCGCTCGTTCGCCTCGTCGTAGTAGACGGTTCCGATGTGCGGCTTGATGTGCCTTTCGAGGTAGCTGAGATAGCTCGATATGGTGGTGGGCGACATGACCTCGAGCTCGTCCATCTCGGAGAGGTAGTAGCCAAGCGCAGATCCTATCGTCATCGCGTCGCTGTGACCCTTGAGCACGGCGGCGCGCGCGTCGAGTTCGTCGCATGCCGCATCGACATCATCGTCGCTCACCGAGGCCGGTAGCGTCGTCGATATCGTGCGCGGCGTTCTCGTGTCCGGATTGATCCCCGCATATGCGCGGATCAGGAAGTTGCCCGTCCTGCCGTCGATCGTGACCGATGCCATCTACAGCGCCCCCGAACATCTCGCCAGGAGAAAGGCGCATCCGAGCAGCATCACCGAGATGCCGAGAACCGTGCATGTCGCGTCGATGCGCCGGATCTCCTTCTCGTGACGCTCAAGCTCGAGCCTGGTGCGCACGGGGGTGAAAGGTCCCCCGGCACCCGTCACGCGGGTGCGCTGCTCTCCTATGTGCTTCATGCAAATCTCCTAACCGTAGAAACCTCGAAGCGGTGCTAGACTCACATCGCCGGCATCACGAGCAGAAAGGCGACCAGGATGGCCGAGACGCCAATGGAGAAGGACCAGATGACCAGCGATCGCACCCACCACCCGTTCGCCGGCCCGGGCGACTTCAAAGACGATTCGAGCCGTCCCTGGATGGAGCAGATGGCCGAAGCGGCGAGCGATGATTTCGCCTTCGAGCCGCGTACCCTCGAGGATGACCCGGCGTTCTCCAGGCTTCTCGAGAAAACAGACGAGCAGGTCCGCATCGCCCGGGATTCGGCAGAATCTGCGTCGTCCGATGCCAGAAAAGCGCGAAAGACCGCCTGGGTAGGCGTGTTGATGGGCCTTGCCGGTGTCATCGTCGCCGTGATCTCGCTCGTGCTGTCCATCGTGTCCTGAACTACAACGCGAGCAACAGGCAGATGATGCCAAGCTCCAATGACATGAAGCCCATGAGGAGTATCTTGATCGAATCCGTCCATTTCATTCGTTCCTCCCGTCTTGGTTAAATCGGCCACCCCGCGCATCCGGCGCGACACCTCAGCCCCTCATGGCGTCCAGCTCGCGGTTCATGGCCGCTATCGCCTCGCCCATCGCGTCGAGCGCGTGCACGATCGCGTCGAGCCGCGCGTCCCCGGCCGGCTCCTCGGCCCGCTGCGACTCGTCCACCGGGATGCGCCACCTGCTGCCGCACTTGACGGCACCCAGCTCGCCCCTGGCGCACATGCGCCTCACGGCGTACGGGTGCAGGCCCATCATCTCGGCAAACTCATCGGCGCTCACATACGTCCGCATGGTGTCCCTCCCCTCACGCCGCAAAGGGCGTGGCGTCGCGCTATCTCTGCGTCGAGCACGGCAAGCTGCTCGTCGAGCAGATCATCGAGAATCAGCCTTCCCAGTTCGCTCAGGCCTGGGCAATCGCGCGTCCCCGCCGCCTTCTCCCTCAGCTCGGCGACCTCGCCAAGCGTGGGCACGTGCCCGTCGGAGCGCGTCATGTCGTCGAACGGGACGTCGGCAAGCCACCGGTCGTGGATGGCCCGCGCCTCCCAGAGCGTCATGGGCACGTACTCGTCGAGCTTCATGAGCAAGGTCACGCCCGAGAACCCCATCCTCTCGGCAACGTCGACGAGGTTGATGTTCCTGATTGCGAGCTCGGATTTCATGTTCTGAAGCGTCATGGCCTCCCCCTAAGCGGTCTCGACGGCCCTGTCCGGGTACTGACGTTCCCACTCGTCCACGCACTCGTGGAACGCGCCCTCGATCTCGGCGACCTCCCCGTCACCGGGCTTCGCGCGGCGCATCTCGTCGCCCATCGCCTCGACTTGGGCGTGCAGGGACTCGGCCTTGGTGGGCCTGTCGCCGTCGGATTCACAGAGATAATCCAGTTGTGCTACCGGGAAGAATTCATCTCGGAGCTTCTTCATTTCCTCAACTGTAAATGGAACTTTTTCGCGCACTTTCATGCTGAAGTTGTTCGTGGTCATACCAAGCAAATCAGCAGCATTTAATTGGGTTATGCCCCTCTTGACCATCTCCGCCTTAAGATTCATGTAAGTCAATTCTTCCTCCTTTCCGAAACTTCGTAGAATATAAACGAGCTTTCGTAGATTGTAAATAGAATATTGAAACTAATTCCGAAAGTGAGTAGCATCCTTAGACGAAGATTCGTAGAAGGAATAAGCATGGAGACACTCGAAGATGCCATTAGGCGTTTAATCAAAGAGAAATATGGCAGCGTCGCAAAGTTTGCTGATGCAATAGATGTGCCACCAACATCTGTATACAGCGCGTTAGAACGCGGCATGAAGAACACGCGCACCGAACTGACAGACAAGATTTATCGCGAGCTCAACATCGACTGGGAGACCGCGAAGCTGGACGATTTCCGTGGTTTGAAAGTTAAAGGGGTTTCAACATATAGCTTTGTCGAAATTCCCCTATACGGCTCAATAGCAGCCGGTACTCCAATCGAGATGATAGAAAGCGATGGCACGCATCCTGTCCCTAAAAAGGTAGCCGAGAACTATCCCGGGTCCTTTCTGCTGAAGGTGAAGGGCAGCTCCATGAACCGCGTGCTGCCAGATGGTTGCTACGCCCTCATCGACCCCTGCGAGGACGTGGAGAGGGATAACCAGCCGTACGCGGTGTGCGTGAACGGATATGACGCCACGATAAAGCGGGTCCACAAGCTCGCAAACGGCTTCGAGCTGGTGCCCGATTCCACCGACCCGACCTACAAGGCCAAGGTCTACGACTACGGCGAGCCGGGAACCGAGACCGTCACGGTGATAGGCAGGGTCGTCTACTACGTTCTGCCGTTCGACTGGGGGTTCTAGGAATGGG
>CABURF010000138.1 GCA_902493755.1 uncultured Coriobacteriia bacterium | reverse complement strand
AAACGCTACATCATTCCGTTCATTCGCGTGCAGAACACCGACACGCGCCAGGGGCCCATCTTGCGGGCCTTCAAGCTTGCCTCGGTCACGGTTTCCACAGCAGCCGGATCGCACGAGATTCCTGGTTTGGATACCCAAAACGCGGAGGCATTGCGTGATCGCGCTGCCGAACTCGCTCGCCTGGCTCGCGAGGACGTGTGATGGACGAGCAGGATATGCAGAGCCAAGACGCCATGGCAACTCCGGAGCCCATCAGGCATCAAGTGCACCATAGCTATATCTGGCTTGGGACGCTGCGGGTCGTTCTCGTTGTGTTCGTCGCAGTCGTCATTTCGATGTTCTCGAGTATCGTGGGAGCCATTTCCGAGGGAGTGCGTGGCGGGGGAGCCGAAATTGGTTTCGTGATCGCGGTCACGGTTGGCATTTCGATTGTCGCATTCCTCGTTTTCACCGGCATCGTCTTTCTCGTTCACTGGTTGGCCTACAAGCGCCTGTACTACGTTTTGGGGCCCGACGAATTCAATCTCTATAGCGGCATCATTACCAAGAAACGCGTGCACGTGCCCTACAACAAGGTACAGTCGGTCGATCAGAAGGCTTCGCTTCTGCAGCGTATTGCCGGCGTGCGCACGCTCTATATCGATACGGCCGGTGGTGCCAACAACAAGGCCATCGTCGTTCCCTACGTCACCAAGCACGATGCGGAATGGCTCAGAAGTGAGCTCTTTGCCCGCAAAGATGCTTCGATTCGCGGGGTGAGCTACCAGGAGTCCGTTCGTTTCCGGTCCCAGACGGCGCAATGCCCCCAGAAGCCGGGTGTTCCCGTGCCCCTGGGAGCCGAACGCGAGGGGCGCAACATACTCGACGTAGGTCAGGAAGCATGGGACGAGCTGGGTGGTGTGTTCGCCGGCGAGGCCTATGATGGTGGACACGTGAGTTACGAATATGGCCTCTCCAACAAGGAACTCATTTTTGCCGGGCTTTCCAACAACACGAGCTTCGTCGTCCTGCTCATGGGCATCATCATCGGCATCGTCGAGCTCATCGGTTCTGCTCTCGACATCTTGCCCACTGATGAGGTCGATGTCTTTTCGACGATGGTGCGGGATACGGGCATGCACGTCATTCAATCGGGCATGTTCGCGTTTGCCGCAGTCATCATTGGCATTATCCTCGTCGTCTGGATTCTTTCGGTCATCGGTTCGTGCATTGGCTATGGCGGGTTCAGGGCGCGTCGCCGTGAGAGCCGCATCGAGGTTGAATACGGATTGCTGCAGCACACCTTCCAAGGTGTCGACATCGAGCGCGTGCAGGCCGTCGTGATCACCCAGTCGTTCATCCGCAGGCTTTTTGGCTACTGCGAGGTGTCGCTTGCCAAGGTTGATGCGAACGTTGAGGGCGACGATGGCAAGAACGCACGTGCCAAACGCGGCGTTGTCATTCATCCCTTCGTGAAGATCGCAAAGGTTCCGGAAATCCTTGCCGGACTCGTTCCCGAATTCGAGGACGTCCCGACCGACCGGCGCAAGGTCGCTCCTGTCGCATTGCGCCGCGCCCTCACGCGTCGCTGCATCGTGCAGGGCGCCGGTTTTTGGCTCGCCATCATAGTCGTCGCCTTCCAACTCACCATGGGTTTGTGGCTTGACGATGCAGTCGTGCGCATGCACGTTCCCGGTGGGTATTTAACCATGGATGCCCACGGGCTCTGCAGCTCGATTTGCCTCATCTGCTACATACTTGCCGTTGTCATCACGATTGTGAGCGCCATCGGTGCCGTTCTATGGGCACGGTCGTCGAGTTTTGCCTTCAATCGCCGCTTCATGCAGGTGACCAACGGCGGTTTCTCGATCTCGACTGTGACCTTTCCGCGTCAGAAGATTCAGTATGGCTACACCAAGACCAATCCGCTACAACGCATGGCGCATACCGCGACTATCAAGGTACGAACTGCGGCTGGCGTTGGCGGCACCACCTACGCGCTTATCGATGTGATGCAGGAAGATGCCGAGGCGTGGCTGACGTGGATCGAACCACGGGTCACGAAGTGAGGGGTGGGACAGGGGGACAGGTCATTTGTCCCACTGAGCTTCGTGGGACAAATGACCTGTCCCCCTGTCCCACCCCCAGATAACGTCCGTGAGCAAACTGTCTCATGTATCGCTTGGCGTGTCTGAGACCTTTCGCATGAGGATGGCTCCCAGGATGAAGGGAAGCCAAAAGCAGATGACGCGGTAGACCATGATGACGGCCAGCCCAGCCGCCTGTTCTATGCCAAAGATCGTGAATACGACGAGTGCGGCTGCCTCGACGACGCCCACGCCCTGGGGAATGGGCGAGGCCATGGCCGCGAGGGTGATGACGACGTAGATGCAGATGACGGCCACGAAATCGTTCATGCCGAAGGCAAGCCCCACAAAGGCGAAGCAGGCGATTTCGCAGACGTTTGCGATGACGGCCCAAGCCAGCTCGATGATGATGCTCGAGGTGTTATGCACCATATCCTTGGCAGATGATGAGTAGGTGTTCACGAGCTTCTTGACCGAGGTGTCAATGTCATGGCGGTGCAACCGCGCGAGTGCCTTGTCGATGACGTGCTCGATGGGTGCGATGATCCTGAGCAGGAGCTGTGGATGCAGCGCCGCAAGTGCCATTGCGGCAACGACTGCACCTACGGCTATGACAGCGCCGATGCCGAGGATGAGCCAGTCGGTTTCGAGCTTCCCCATGACGAGTAGGATGGCGAACCCCACGATCATGATGACGACAAATGCGGCACTGATCGAGACCTGGCGCAGGAGAGCGGCGCCCGTGGCACGTCCCGATTCGATGCCTCGCTTAGTAGCTGCCTCGATTACCACCGAAGTTCCCGAGATGTTGAACGAGGGAATGATCGTGTCCATGAAGAAGGTCTGGAAGACGAGAACGACGTTTTCGCTAATCGGCATAGACGTGCCCGCTGCTCTGAAGCACCAGGTGAACGAGAGTCCCTGCGTGAAATACTTGCCGAGCTGGAAGAGGAGGCCGGCGAGCAAGAAGATGGGCGTGCCGTGCTCGATGGTCTGAATGAGGTGCTGAAGCTGGTCACCACGCATGAAGAAGACCGCGAGAAAGACGATGACGGCCACACCCGCGAGCAGGGTTATAAGGTCCTTCTTCTTCATGCGTCTCCTGGAGCCGTCTCGTCATTGCAACTATATTCTAGCAAGATAGAGAAGGGGAGGGGCGCATACACGTAGACAAGCTGCAAAGCGGAGGTGTAAGTGAGACAGTTGCTCAGGGACGTTGTCTCATTCGTCAGCGAATGAGACAACGTCCCTGAGCAACTGTCTCACTGCCCCGGCAACTTCTGTCTGGTCGATAAGTGGGACAAATGACCTGTCCCCTTGTCTCATGGCGGTAAAAACCGCCCGGCTCGGCATGGTGCCGAACCGGGCGCGGTGACGCATGATGCAGGGAATCCCTACGGGCGTTGCCCCATGCCGCCTTCGAGTGTGAGCGTCTCGCCGCTCATGAATTTGAAGTCCGGGTTGGCGAGCTGGACGACGACGCGGCCGATCTCCTTCTCGACGTCGCCGTAGTGGCCCATCGGAGGCATGTGGACATTTGCCTCGAACGCCTCGGGATATTGCTCCTGGAAGTTCTCGAGCGCGGCGGTCCAGGCAAGCGGGCAGACCACGTTGACGTTGATGCCGTCCTTGCCCCACTCGGTGGCGGCGACGCGAGACATACCGCGGATGCCCTCCTTGGCGGCAGCATAGGCCGACTGGCCGAAGTTGCCGAAGAGGCCAGCGCCGGAAGCGAAGTTGATGACGCTGCCGTGAGACTCAGCCAGATAGGGGTAGCAGGCTTTCATGTAGTAGAAAGCGGCGTAGAGGCCGGAGTAGATGGCCAAATCGAACTGCTCGGTGGTGTGCTCGGTCAGCGGCACGCCGGAGGCCGAAGCCTGTGCATTGTTGATGAGCACCTGAATGCCGCCGAAGGTATCGACAGCCTGCTTGACCACATTTGCCACAGTGGCCTCGTTGTCGCCGCCCGCGCAGACATCGGCCTGCACGGTCAGCACCTTGATGCCGTAGAGGCTTTCCAGCTCCTGCTTGGCTGCTTCCAGCTTCTTGACATTGCGGCCTGTGATGACGAGGTTCGCGCCCTCCTTGGCGTATGCGGTGGCGATGCCGTAGCCGATGGAGCCGCAGCTCCCATCCTTCAGGACAG
>CABURF010000137.1 GCA_902493755.1 uncultured Coriobacteriia bacterium | reverse complement strand
GAGGCCGCGCAAAGAGTCGTCGATGAACTGCGCGCCCTCTATGAGGCACAGGGGCTCAGCGAGGAAGAGATCGACCGCCTGGTCGTACTCGACGTAAAGCCGGCGTCGTATTTCTGGGATCCGAACGAGCAGCACGGCGGCGGTAGCCCCCGCATGGCGCGCGACCCCGAAGTGCTCGGCTGGCTCTTCGCACAGTAGCGCCCATGCCCCCGTTCGAGCATTACATGTACGTCCTGGAGTGTGGAGACGGCAGCCTCTACACAGGCTATACCACTGATGTCGCCGCCCGCGTAGCCGCCCATCAGGCAGGAGCCGGCGCCAAGTACACGAAAGCCCACGCACCCGTGCGGCTCGTCGCGCAGGCACACTTCCATTCAAAGGAACGTGCCATGAGCGCGGAGGCGCGCTTCAAGCAACTAGACCGTGCGAGCAAGGATGCGTTACTCGCCAAGGCAACGGATATGCCGCTGGAAGACGTGCTCTGCAACGAGCTACCCGGCTTTGGCGAGGACACGGCCAGCGAGTTCGTATGCCGCAGTCTGGCGCGCAACGTTGACCTGGACTATCGCGACTTCCATGCACGTCTTGTACCCACCGTGAACAAGAAGACCATCGCCGGCGTCAGGACTCCCGCACTGCGCGCAATCGCCAGGGAGCTCGTGAAACGCGATGATGCCGTTGGGTTCCTCAAAGCCCTTCCCCATCGCCTGTTCGACGAGAACCAGGTGCATGCCTTTGCAATCGGATTGGAGCAGAACTACGACGCGGCCCTGGCACTTTACGAACGCTTCCTGCCCTTCGTGGATAATTGGGCGACCTGCGACCAGCTGCCGATCAAGGTGTTTGCCAAACGTCCTGACGAGACGCTCGAACACATCGAACGCTGGCTTGCATCGAAACACTGCTACACGATTCGTTTTGCCATGGGCGTACTCATGCGCCTCTATCTCGACGAACTGTTCGACGAGCGCTTCCTCGATCTGGTCGCACGCACGCGCATGCCCAATACCGCCGAAAATCCCGCTAGCGAGGACGATATCTATTACGTCGACATGATGCGTGCCTGGTACTTTGCCGAAGCGCTTGCAAAGCAGGAGACATACGCGCTTCCGTATCTCGAGCAGCAAGGCGATGAGGCATTGCTTGACGAATGGACACGTCGCAAGGCTATCCAGAAGGCCATCGAGAGCCGACGCATCAGCAACGAGATGAAGGGGCACCTGCGCACCCTGCGTTAACGCACGCCAGCCCCCTCTTCCTCCTCATCGCGCTACAATGCTCGCATGAAGGTGCCCGGTAACATATCTTTGGCAAAAGACTCGGTCATCGTCGGGTTTGCCTTGTTCGCAATGTTCTTTGGGGCAGGCAATCTCATCTTTCCGCCAACGCTCGGTCAGGAAAGCGGCAGCCTATGGGCATGGGGCTTCGTCGGCTTTCTGCTCGTCGATGCGGTACTGTCGTGCCTCGGCGTCTTCGTGATGAACGCGGTGGGCGGTCCACGCGATGCCTTCGACAAGGTGCTTGGCAAGACAGGCGGCACCATCTTGAGCACGGCGGCAATCCTGTGCCTATGCGTTGTCTTCGCCATGCCTCGCACGGCGGCAACAACCTTCGAGCTTTCGGTCGCGCCCTACCTTGGGAACGCGGCGTCCGCATGGCTCGTCCCGTTTTCCATCGTGTTCTTCGTCATCGTCTATCTCCTCGCCTGTCGCAAATCGCGCGTCGTCGACATCATCGGAAAGTTCTTCACGCCCACCCTGGTGCTTGGCGTCCTCGTGCTGATTGTCGTGGGAATCGTTCATCCGATCGGGTCTATCGAAGCCCCCCTCACGGGCACGGTGTTTCAAGAAGGCGTAAGAGCGGGGTACCAGACGATGGACGTCCTGGGTGCAGCGGCATTTTCGATCATCATCCTCGACTCCGCCGTCGTGAAGAGCCATCCGCAAGAGCGCGACAGACTGTCTCTGCTGGCGCGTGCGAGCATATGCGCCGTAGTCATGCTCGCCATCGTCTATGGCGGCCTGACGTATCTGGGAGCCACATCACTCGCACTCGGGAGCAACATGTCGCAGGCCGACTTGCTCGTGGCGGTCGTGAATGCGCTGCTCGGCGACACGGGTATGATTCTCCTCAGCGTCATCGTGCTGCTGGCATGCGTAACGACCGCTGTCGCGCTCGTGAGCTCGGCTGCAGACTTCTTCTGCGTGCTCTTCAAGGGCAAGGTTTCCTACAACGTCCTGCTTCTCATCGACTGCATTATCGGCGTACTCATCTGCGATATCGGGCTTGACAACATCATCTCGCTTGCCGACCCGGTGCTGGGCATCGTCTACCCGCCGTTCATCACCGTGGTCGTGTTGCTGCTCTTCCACGAGCACCTCACCTGTCGCCACGTCTACCAAGGTGCGGCTATCGGCGCGTTTCTGGCAGGCGTTGCCCTCTAACTGCACAGCATGGGCACGTTCGTCGTGGCGCCTCTCGACTGGCTGCCGCTCTACTCGATGGGACTCGGTTGGATCACATTTGCCATCGTAGGGGGAATTGCCGGATGGGCGATGGGCAAACGCGCATAACCCGACTTGCGACTATTTGCGGCTTGCAGACGCCGTGAGGTTTATAGCCAGGAAACGCCCGTCGCGTAGTCAATGGTCACGTCTGGCTGCTCGTTGTAGCAGTAGACGTTGAGGCATATGCCATCCCCTTCGTCCTCGAGCGACCACGCTTCGAGTTGGACGCCACGAGCCACGAGCTCGTCTCCCTGGAAGATGGGCGTTGCCCGGAAGAGTACATGGTAGCCGGTCAAGTCGATGAAGTTGCGCACGGCATCCTCGAAGGGACGCATGCTCGACTGGTTCATGTACTGCGTACCCGTGATGAGGTTGTTGGGGTTGGCCTCCTCGGCCGTGAGCTCGCGCGCAATCAGATGGCTGCGATTGTATAGGGCCTCACCGGGAATGAAGTCGTAACGCGCCTGCTCCCAGCCACTCGGATGGATCTTGCTGATGTTTTGACGCTTGCTGCCTGGTTCCGGGATGGTCTCGATGCCGACCAGTGCCATGGCTACTCCACATCTGCCAAGGCTATCGAGCGGCGCGTATGACTCGTAGCCATACGGAAGGGCCTTGTCGGCATCGGTGAACGTGGGCTTGCCACCGTTGAGCTCGACATAGCCCCTGCCATCGTTGGGAGGAATCGAGCTGAGGTCAAAAACGGAGCTGATTGCAGCCTCGCCGGCAGGAACGTCCGCAACAGGGCCTTGCGATGAGGTGCTCCCGAGGGGCAGGCTCTGCGTGCAACCGGCCAAGAGGCCGAATGCAAAGACGAGAGCAAGTGCGAAGAGGTAACGCGGCCGGGAGGCACGCTGGTATTTCGTGGTACGAGTTCTCATGGGCACATTCTATATCACAGTCTCTCGCCACTTCTCATTCGCAGGCCTGACGGTCATAATTACCACGTGCGAAACCACGCAAAACGAGCATGAGGAAGCCAACAAGCAGTGAGAAGAGCCCTGTTCATCGTGATGACGATTGCCTTTGGTGCTTTTGCCGGCGCCTTCGTCTGGGCGTTCTTCTTCCTCATGAATGTAGGAATTCACTTGCTCTGGGATGTCGCTCCGACCTCGCTTGCAGCAGCCGGATTACCGACTGTCCTCTATCCCATCGTCTTTTGCGCGCTTGGTGGCCTGTGCATCGGGTTGTTCGCAAAGAGGTTCGGACCCTATCCCGATGACATGAACACCGTGATGGCCCAGGTCAAGAGCGAGGGACGATACGAGTACAAGCATTTGGGCGCATCGTTTTTCGGTGCGCTTTTTCCGCTGCTGTTTGGCGGCTCGATAGGTCCCGAGGCGGGTTTGACCGGCGTTATCGCCGGGCTTTGCACCTGGGTGGGCGATCGCCTGCGCTTCATGGGCGCCGAGATGCGCGAGCTCGCCGAAGCAGGCTGCGCCGCCGCGATATCGGCAATCTTCGCTACACCGCTCTTTGGCCTTGCCGTGCCCGTTTTCGGATCGACCGACGAATCCGATGGGAGCCGTCCGGTAAGCGAGATCAGGCTCGACATATCCAAACCGATCAAGATCGCCGTCTACGTGCTGGCGGCCGCAGGGGCAATGGGGATGATGGCGCTGCTCGGGTCCGTCTTCGGACGCAGCGGCGGTCTCCCCCACTTCAGCGAAATCGCACTCGGCTCGCTCGAGCTGCTCTGGGCACTGCCTCTCATCGCCATCGGCGCGGTGG
>CABURF010000136.1 GCA_902493755.1 uncultured Coriobacteriia bacterium | reverse complement strand
ATGCCTCGTCCCAGGTGATGCGCTCCCACTTGTTCTTGCCGCGGTCCTCGCGGGCGCGCTTCATGGGATACAGGACACGGTCGGGGTTATAGACATAATCGCGAATGGTCAGGCAGCGTACGCAGAGACGGCCGTTGGTGATGGGATGGTTCTCATCACCCTCGACGCGCACGAGCTCACCGTTGGAGTTCACGTAGGTCTTGATACCGCATCCGGTCGGATGGCATCCCGGAGGAGACCATGCGCAACCGCGGGTGACGGTGAGGCCGTCTTCTTCGAAGCGCCACGGCTTGCCAAGATCGGCAGTGCCCTGACCTTTGAAAATCTTCATGCTCTTTCCTTTCCTCTTCTCTCTCAACCGGCATTACCGCTTTGCGTTCGTGATGCAAATCACGCGATTGGAAGTGCCTCGGCCCTTGAACAAGAGCCGAGGATTCTCCTTAGGACGACTGGCCCGGTGCAGCAGGCGCTCCGGGAACAGCAGGAGCTCCGGGAGCTGCAGGGGCACCGGGGGCACCAGGGGCGCCGGGTGCGCTAGGGGCACCAGGGGCGGCAGCGTCCTCTGGATCACCGGGAACGAAATAGGGGTTATCCCCCTCGGACTCGAAACTTGCGGGCCTAAAACACATACGCGCCTCTCCTTTCAAAAGAGCCGGGGAAGACCTTCCGCGGTTGGTACCGCTGTGCGAGGAAGACATCCCATTGAGCCAAGAGCTCACGTCAACTCGAGAAATTCGCACTCGAGACATTCCATTGCCGCTGAGGGATGTGCGGCATGTACATAAAACTAGGGCTCAGGTGCGTGAGTTGAGAATCGTACACAGGTGCGGAAATCGTGGACCCCTCTTGCAAAACGCTCTCGTACTTCACGTCTGATTTCGCCTCGAAAGACATTCTTGACCTGGGGTTTTACACGATCACTATCGAGTCTTCGTTCACGACACGCAAAGGGTGATGAAGATGCAGAGGGCGCATCGCCACGAAAGACGACGCGCCCCTTGCACATGGAACAATTAGAGCTTGAGTTTCTTCTGGACGCCAAAGGCGAAGTAGATGATGAGGCAGATGATGTACAGCGGCACCATGCCGATGAGCGAGCCCATACTCCAACCCCACATGACGATGGCGTTGCCGATGATGAGAGCGCCGATGGTCATACCGATGTTCTGCGTGAACGCCATGAAGGCGTTGGCTGCGGGGATATCGGCATCCTCAACCGTGTTGGGCGTGAACTGCCAGATGATGGACGGGACAGCGCCACCGACGATACCGGCGAGAATGGACAGCGGGTAGTAGAGCATCGGGTCTTTGAGCTGGAAGACCAGGGCAGTGTAGATGACCGCTATGATCAAGCCGACGAGCAAAACCCAGCGGTGGTTGTTCCACTTCTGGGTGATCCAACCGGAAACAGGCGGCGTAAGAGCACCCATCAAGCCAAACAGCGAGAAGATGGCATTTGCCAAGACGAGCGATGCATCGAGCTGCGTGGTGAGATACTGGACGATGAAGCCGTTGATTGCCATGAAGGCAGCCTCGTCAAACAGGAAGATGAGAGCGAGTGCCCAGAGCATCGGGCTCTTGAGCGCGCGGCTGATGCTTGCCTTCTTGGTGCCCGTGGGATCCTCCGCGTTCTCGACCTGGTCAAGGTCGAGCGGCCTACGGTAGAACAGGATGAACAGGATGCCGACGACAAGGTCATAAACGGCGGTGCCCCACCAGATGCCCGCCATGTCGACGCCCATGGACTCGTTGAGCCAGCCGAAGAGAAGCGGGCAGACGCACATGCAGACGGCGACCCACATCGACCAGATGGACAGCGGGAGCGAGCGCTTCCTCGGCGAGAACCACGGGCCGATGGACGATGCACCCACGACGCCCATGATGCCAAAGGACGCGCCCTCGACGACGCGGCTTATGACGAACACCGTCATGTTGGTTCCGGCCGTCGCGCCCATGATGGAGCCGACGACGCCGCAACCGACGGCGATGGCGACGGATCCCTTCATGCCGAGCTTGTTGACCAATCCCGTGGTGGGAAACGCCATAATGAAGCCCATGATGTAGAAAGACGCGACGATTAGGCCAAAGGTGGCCTCGTTGATCTGGAAGTTCATGCAGACGATTGGCGCAAGCGAAATCGCCTTTGCCATGTTGGAGCCGGGTACGAAACCGACCAGCATGGTGAATAGAACAACTACCCAACCGTAGCTTCCGTCTATACACTTGGACTTATCAAGTGCTTTCTCAGACATAACTCCTCCTCTTTCATCGAATATCACATTCCCTCCCCAACCGACAGCCTCTCCAGGGCGTCGGCGGCCCCGAGTCGCACAACTCGGGGGTTGGGCTCGCGTGCAAGGGCACACGTGTCCTTGGGGTTTATTGTCCGAGGATTATTTGAAGTCGAGAATTGGTCGCAAATGTGGAAATTTTGTGATTGGTCTCCAAATGCCCCGTTCAGGATATGGAACCTCAGGTATGAGGGCTGACGCATGGTGGTTTTGGAGGAGCGGGGGGGGATAGAGGTGGCGGCAATAGGGGGACAGGCCCTGACGGAGCGCGGGGGTCGGTCCGTGCGATCCGTAGGGGTCTGTCCCCCTATTGCCAAACCGGGGTCTGTCCCCTTATTGCCACGCGGCCGTTTTGGTGCAGGCGCCAAAGGGTCTGTCCCCTTGTTGCCAAACCGGGGTCTGTCCCCTTATTCCCGGTCCCCTTATTCCCGAGCAGCGTCTTCTTGCTCGGCGGAATCATCGGGCATCGCAAAGTCCATGAACTCGATATCCTCGACAAAGTCGAGCAACTCCTGGCGCGAATGAATGCCGAACTTGCGGTAGATGTTGTAGATGTGCGTCTTGGCCGTGGACTGCGAGATGTAGAAAGTGTCCATGATGTACTTGGCATCGCGGCCCCTCAGCAGAATGGGGAGAATCTCGCGCTCGCGTGGCGAGAGGTGATACTGCTCGCACACGGCATCGACCTTTTGATGCCATTGTGCCTTGCGACGCCCATTGCGCTCGATATGGGCGCTTACCTCCTCGTCAACATCCTCCTCGATGACGGGGGCAAAGGGATAAATCTGGTAGTTAACCTTAATCTGCAACCATGCGCAAAGCGCAGCCGCCACAATGCAGAGAACAAGCAGGGCATATTCGGGACCAAGCATCTGGGCAATCCAGGGAAGAAGCGCAAATATCGCTCCGCCCACGGCAATGCCACCAAAGAACACCGAGCACTCCTTGCTAATGAGCCACATGGCGGCAATGAGGTTAAATCGCACGGTTTCGATAATCGCATCAAGAATGGTAATCGTCTCAAGGATGACATAGCAGCTATAGCAGGTCAGAAGCACGAGCTTAATCTCGCCAGGGACAAGGGCCAGCGGCAAAAGCAGCACGAGGGAGACGAGCCCCATGGTCTTGCGCAGCGCATCCTTCGTATCCCGCTCGTTTATCTGGCGCATAAGCAGCGAACCGACACCCGCAAGCGTAAAGGCAAGACCGAGCGCCACGTTCGACACCTGCATGGTAAAGGGCAGTGGATTGAAGAGCAGGAACGCGCCGATCATGAAACCGACGAGAAACAGCGTATGGACGTTTCCCTTGACCTTGATACTGCGGGCCTTGGAGTCGGCCGCGCTGATGAACTCGCCGAAATCATAGTTTCGGCGCATGAAAAGCAAGGCGACCACTATGGTGACGAGCACCAGGGCCGACAAAATAACGGCATCGTAGGGAACGGGCACGTTGACGATAATCATCATCAGGATGCCCGGATACAGAAACGCCGTATCGACAACGAGCATGAGCGCCTTGCGGGCAAGCGCCGCAAGAAAGCGCCCGTAGAGAATAAGAGTGTCGGCCAGGCCAAGTACGGCAGCAACCGCAGCAACGTATTGAAGCCCCAGAAACATCCCGACAACGGACGTGAGGAAGCAGAGCGCGTGGAGGCACACGTATACCACACGGGGCAGATGCGCAGAAATGGTATCCGTCCTGAGCTGCACGGCCTTGAAGAATAGAGCGGTAACGAATGCCGATACGACGAGCATGAGAGCTGCGTCGAAGAAGGAGCCAGCATGCGAGACGGCTCCGACAAGCAATAGAATCGCGTTGCCGATCGACAGGCTAAAACCCAAGATGCCGTCGATAAGGACAGCTTCGAAATCAGCCTCGTCTCCGCCGATAGGCTTGCGCTCGGTAGTTGGACCAGTCTCCTGATCCGTTGTCGCTTCGCTCATGGCACGCCCCCTTGACTCGCACAGCACGATGCACATGCTACGAGTGCCCCCCCCCCCG
>CABURF010000135.1 GCA_902493755.1 uncultured Coriobacteriia bacterium | reverse complement strand
GCAGCGACGGGGTTATGGGCCAGCTTCCGTCTTGCAGCTCCTCGCAAAGAAGCAGTGCTCTCTCACCATCACCCTCCATCGCCAGATACTTCATGGAAAGACATTTCATGGTGAAGGAGGCCATCTCGGGAGAGGTCTCCTGCGTCACGACCCCGTCTTCGATAAGCTTCTCGAAGACTCCCATCCACAAGTCCGCGTCCTCGAGACGCGCGTAGGTCACGCAAGACCAAACGGCCATCAGGCACATGAACGGCGAGGTGGGAACAGACGCGGCAGGGGCCCGACACATCCACGCAAAGGAGTCCATGGACATATCCGGGCGCACGAGTCCGCTCGTCGCCTCCACGAGCCCCTCTATATAGTCCAGATCCCCCGACATGCTAAGGTACTTCACGGCCTCATCGGGATAACCGTTGTCATGAAACCATTCCGCCGCATTGAGGCAGAGGCCTCGCAACTCGCTCATGTTGAAACGCTTCAGCTCATATCGGAGCATGTCCAGGAACATGGGATGAAGCCGATACCACTCGTTTTCGTAATCGCAGTTCATGATGAACACGTTGGCTGCCAGCAGTCTGTCGAATCTCTCGATTGCCACGGCTGAGCCGAAAACGAAGGCGAGAAGCGAGCGGTTGATTTTCTCGAACAAGGACACCCGAATGAGGAAATCGACGTCGTCTGGAGGCAAATCGGAAAGAATGTTGCATGTAAAGTAGTCACGCACTAGGTTGTTTTTTCCATTTATTGGCCCTTTGATTCCCATCGTCTCGTTTCGCGCGATTGCCTGGGCACGCAGCTTGACACCCTGAATCCAGCCTTCGGTGTAACGGTATGCTTCGGCAATGAGCTCGTCGGAAAAGGCGCTCCCGCACGAATCCCGAATCAATCCTTCAGCCTCGGCCTGTGTGATGGTGAGGTCCCTGGCCTCAAATACGTGTTCACCATATTTGAAAGTCGCTGTTTTAAAGCTCTCGAGAAACTCCCGCGTGCCTACGACAAAATGATATTCGGGAGGAGCTTCGAAACAGAAACGCAGAAAATCGTCGATAAGAGAAAGCGAGCTTATCCGGTTGAAGGCGTCGAAGAAAACAAAGCGTTCGCCTTTGACCTCTCCGCGATGTTGAAACAGGATATCTGCCAGAGACTCCCCGTCACCGGCAAGCTTGTCATGCTCTGTAGCAGGACAAAACGCGCTCTCTCCGAACGAGGCGTGAACGTGAGCCCAGAATTGCGTCGGGTCCGATAAGGCCGGATCGATGCTCAGCCAACTTGTGCCGTACCCTTCCTGCCTCAGGATCCCGCTCAATTCGCACATGGCTACGGTCTTCCCGTATCCGCTTGGGGCATGTAGAAAGGTGATACGCTGATCGCAGACCGCGCGTCTCAGCTCTTCAATCAAAGGGCGATTCATCACGAGATTCGAAGGCAGCACAGGCTCTATGAGTCTTGCATGAATGATCTGGTCCATCGATTACTCCTTCCCCCCAGGCCTCAGGAGCACGCATGGTAATTAAACTAAGTTATCAAGGAGGAGCATAATAGAAATCATCCGAATTGGGTACTTTTTACGGGTTATTCAAAGGGTAATGCAAAGGGTAGGTTCACGAGTCTTTCTTGCTGGGCTTCCTTGCTATCCTAATCCGTCCGGAATATTCGACTCGCGTTGCACTTCCGCGTGAATGCTCATTCCCACTATGCAAACTTACGGTAGAATACCTTGGGCACGTTTCCGTGTCCCTTCCCGACAGAACGGACGAATAGATGGACCTAACGCTTTCGGTGTTCATTGCGCAAGCGGGCGCTCATCCCGCGCTCATCGTCATTCTCGTCCTCGTTATCGGTGTCACTGTTATCTCGGGCGCAACCGATGCTCCCAACGCCATCGCTTCGGCCGTCTCGACGCGTTGTCTCAAATCCGGTACGGCCCTGATTCTGGCGGCTGTTTTCAACTTCGTTGGCCTCGTGGGCATGACATATATTTCGACAGCCGTGGCTCATACCATGTTTAACATGGTCAACTTCTCGGGTAACACGCACCAAGCACTCATGGCCCTCATAGCCGCGATGATAGGATCCATAGGTTGGGGCTTTTTCTGCTGGTATCGGGGCATCCCCGCATCCAAATCGCATTCGCTCATCGCCGGTGTCACTGGTGGCGCCATCGCCATGAACGGCCTTGCCGGCGTTGTGGCAAGCGAGTGGATGCTCGTCATTTACGGCATGCTTTTCTCGCTCATCGCAGGGTTTGCGCTGGGCTGGATTAACACCAGAATCATCGAGTTCTTCTTTGCCCATGCAAACCGCGGCAAAGCCAACAAGGTCTGCGTCGTCCTTCAGGACATCTGCGCGTGTGCGCTCTCGTTCTTGCATGGTGCGCAGGATGGTCAGAAGTTCATGTCCATCGGACTTTTGGGCATCGCGCTCGCATTCGACATGCAGACGAGTGGTGCAACGGAGTTTCCGCTGTGGCTCATGATCTTGTGCTCGCTTGCCATCTCGCTCGGCACGCTCGTCGGTGGCAAGCGCATCATCAAGTCTGTCGCTATGGACATGGTCAAGCTCGAGAAGTACCAGGGCGTGGCGGCATCGGCAACAACGGTCATCACGCTCTTCATTGCGTCCATCACCGGTATGCCGGTCTCGACCTCGCACTGCAGCACGGCGGCCATCATGGGCGTCGGCGCCTCAAAGAATCCCAAACGCGTTAAGTGGGACGTCGCCAAGAGCATGGTCGCGGCCTGGCTGCTCACCTTCCCTTGCTGCGGTTTCATCGGCTGGGCACTCGCGCAAATCTTCATGCTCTTCTAACGGTCGTGGCGAATACGCGCCCAAGGGCGTGGCTGGGCACTCGCGCAAATCTTCATGCTCTTCTAACCGCTCCGGATAGACACTACCCAGTGCGTGCCGCATAGACGTTGTAGGCGGTTGCCGCACCAATCACCAGTACCGCACCAAAAATGGAGATAGGGCCGATGAACTCCCCCACCACGATTGCGACCAGGATTGGATTGAGCAGTGGCTCGATAGTCGAGGTGAGCGATGCCGTCATGGGAGAAACTACATCAAGACCCTTAGAGAGAAAAAAATACGCGAGGCCGAGCTGGACGACACCGAGCACGACGATTGTCACCAAGATCTCGGGCGTGAAGAGCGTCTCTTGCGGATAGAAGGGAATGCCAGCGACAAAACACGCCGCAAAGCCCAGTATCGCCGCGCACTCGAAGTCGCACTTGGGTGACTCCTTGAGAAGGAACACGCCCGCATAGGCGACGCCGGAAACAATCGCGAGAACGTTTCCCAACATGCCGCCCGCGTTGAGACTGTCGTAGAAGAAACAAGCGATGCCGGCAATTACGACAAAACTCGCCACGACGGCGCTCCTGCGCGGCCGCGAACGAAAGATGATCCAGGCCAGCAAGATGACCCAGATGGGTTCGGTGAACTGCAGGACGATCGCGTTTGCGGCTGTCGTGAGCTTGTTGGCAATGACGAAAGTCTCGAGCATGGCGAAGTCGAGTACGGCACCGCCGATGATCTGCTTGTTAACGTGAAAACGCCTACCCGTCGCACGCAGATAGAGATACATCGGGACAATCGCGAAGATGCAACGCGCCCCATTGATGCTGATGGGATTCCAGGGAATGACCTTGATGAGCACGCCAGCAAGTGAGAAACAGACGGCGGAAATCAGAACGTATGCAAGTCCTCTTCTATGACTGATGGCGGCTGGCATATCGTATGCGTCATCCCAGGCGTAGCTCGCGCACGGGCCCGCCCCGCACGTGTCGGGGCAGACCCAAGACGCTATTCGCTGCGCAACGCCTCGACGGGGTCGCGACGCGCGGCGTTCATGGCGGGTACGAGGCCGGCAATGAAGGTCAGGAAAACGCTAATGAGAATAAGGATGAGCGCGGCAGTGATGGGCAGCGACATGATGCCCGAGATGTTCATGCTGACAAGTATGATGGCGTTTACCGGCAACGAGACAAGCGCCACAAGCAACACCGCAAAGATACCGGACATAAGGCCCTCTATGACCGTTTCCGCGTTGAAGATGTTGGCGATGTTGCCCTTGCTTGCGCCCATGGCACGCAAGATACCGATCTCCTTCTTGCGCTCGAGCACGCTGATGTAGGTGATGATGCCGATCATGATCGAGCTCACCACGAGGGAAATGGACACGAAGGCGATGAGAACCATCGATATCATGTCGACGATACTGGTGACGGAGCTCATGAGAACGCCCATGATGTCCGAATACGAGACGGACTTGTCCTCCTCGCCAGATGCCTCCATGTCGGCATTGTACTGGTC
>CABURF010000134.1 GCA_902493755.1 uncultured Coriobacteriia bacterium | reverse complement strand
ATCGGCAAGGATGAGGGAGGGATCGGCCACGATCGCGCGGGCTGCGGCAACGCGCTGCTTTTGGCCGCCAGACATCTGGCTGGGATACTGCTTGAGCGATTCGGTAACGTTGAGCGTGCGTGCAATATCCTCGATACGGGAGGTTATGCTCGCGGGGCGTGCGCCCTTGATGGTGAGCGCGAGTGCGATGTTCTCCATGCCCGTCAGCGTGTCGAGCAGGTTGGAGTCCTGAAAAATGAAGCCAAGCTCGTCGCGGCGAAAGGCACTGAGCTTGTTCTTCGACATGGTGGTGATGTCGCTGCCGTTGATGAGGATGCGACCTGCGGAGGGCCGATCGATGGTGGAGATGCAGTTGAGCATCGTGGTCTTGCCTGATCCCGATGGCCCCATGATGGCGACGAATTCGCCTCGTGCAACATCGAAGCTCACTCCAGCGAGTGCGTACATGAGATTCTGACGGCCGCCGAACACCTTCTCGACATTGCGCACGCAAAGAATGGGGGAGTTGTCCGCACGGGATGCCTTCGTTACCGATGGTGATGGCGTTGCGATTACCTCAGACATGAATGCCCCTTCCCGTACGCGGAACTTTGACCGATGCATAGGCGAGCATGCCGGCGACAATTGCTCCCGCCACGAGCGTGACGGCACCGACGCCCTTCGTCACCGTTGATAATACCTTTGATGCCTTCATGGGACTAACCTTTCGTGTGTGGATTATCGGGCAGCATCCATGGTGATGCGCGGAGCTTACGGTTGCCATCGAAGCGGCTTACCCGTGACTTACAAGTTCGTAAGGGTGAGAAGTTGGCAGCGCATTCGTCGGGCTTGCCAGTCGATTGCAACCGAAGCGGCGAAAACGCTCGGCTGCTGCGGAACTCGCGCGCAAGGCCGGCGCGCTCAAACAGTCCTCGCAAGATCGCCTCACGTTTTCGCCGCTTCTGCAATCGGGGCTTCGCCCGACGAGTGCGCTGCCGACCAAACCGCAACGCGGCTTTCGTCACAGCGACATGTGCATGCGACGGCGGTCGTGCGGGAACTTGATCTCCACGCGCGTGCCGATGCCCTCCTCGCTTGCAAGCAGGACGTCAAGCCCCATCTGTGCGCACATGCGGGCGACGAGGAAGAGCCCCATGCCTGTTGCCGAGCCATGCGCGCGGCCCACTTCGCCTGTGAAGCCGCGGTCGAAGACACGTGGCACGTCGGCCGCAGGGATGCCACAGCCATCATCACGCAGTTCGAGGATCATGCAGGCATGTGGACCTTCGTTCTCATCCTCATGCGCCGTGAACGTGATGGTCGAAGCATCGTATTTGGCGGCGTTCGTTATGAGCTGGCTGAGAATGAACGCAAGCCAGGTTCTGTCTGCCATCACCGTTATCTGCGGGTCGACTTGTATGTTGAGGGCAACGCCGCATGATGCGAGGTAGCACATGTTCGATTTGCAGGCTTCGCCTACTGCATCGGCAAGTCTGATCTCGCGGATGAGGTAATCGTTTACAAGCGTGTCAGATCGGGCGGCGAAAAGCGCCTGTTCAACGAGGCATTCGATGCGTTCGAGTTCGATTTTGAGCTTGGCGACATCAGGTCCGTGCATCCTGTCCAACACGAGCTTTGCCGCGGCAAGGGGCGTCTTCACCTCATGTACCCAGAGCTCCGTGTACTGTGCGCGCTCGTGGTTTTGCGTCCTGAGCTCACCGAGCTCGTTCTTGTTGAGTTGGGTAAGCGCAAGCATCGCGTCAAGTGCTAGCCGGCCTTCGGAAAAGTCCGGTTCATCGATGAGGTCGCCAATGTAGCGCGTCCGCTCAAGCGCCTCGATCGCAGTCGCGACCTCCTTCCAAAAACCTGCACGACGACGATACTCGAGGGCGAGGGCGAGAGCGATGCACGCGGTAAGCGTCGTGTCGATGAGTATGATCGCATCGATGGTGACGCCAAGGATGACGAGCAAGAAGGTGATGAAGGCGATGACGAGAAGCGCGATCGCTACGACCGCTATCTTGTCGCGCAAAAATGTCCCAGCCGTGAATCGTGCTATGTCATGTGACTTCATGGGTCTGATTATTTCATGATGACGTATCCAAGAGAACGGCGTGTTTGAAGAAACTCTCCAGGGATATCAATGCTTGCGAGTGTTTTGCGCAGGCGGTTGATGTTGACCGTGAGCGTGTTGTCATCGACGAAGGCATCGGATTCCCAAAGGTCGCACATGATCTCCTGACGAGAGATGATGACGCCTGCATTGCGCATGAGCAGGGCGAGAATGCGCTGCTCGTTTCTTGTGAGCTCAGCCGATTTACCCTGGTAGTGTACCTCGGATGTACCGAGGTCGAGCGTAACGCCGGCATGCGAGATGGTGCTCGCCTCGGCCGCAGCCGAGCTTGAGCGTTTGATGAGCGATGCTACGCGAGCGAGCAGCACGGCCGGACGATAGGGCTTGGCGATGAAGTCGTGAGCACCCAGGTTAAGCGACATGACCTCGGTGAATTCGTCGTTTTTTGCCGTGAGGATGATGATGGGCATCTCGGCTTTTCTGCGGATGTCGCGGCAGATTGACTGACCATCGGCGCCCGGCAAACCCAGGTCCAAGATGACGCAATCGGGATTAGCGGCGACGATATCGGTTGTCGCATGGGAAAAATCCGAGCATGCGCGTGTCTCGTAGCCGTTGAGTTCAAGCAGACGCGCGAGCTCGTCGCGTAGGGTGATGTCGTCTTCGACGATGTACACGGTGGGCATGGCTATGCTCCGTTCGCTTGGGTCGTACTGCCCATTGTAGTCGCATATATCCGAGCAAAGTGTCGTGTCGCGCTTTCTTACGTAGATGTAAGAAACGTATCTTTATGAGAAAGCCCGAATAGTCTGTGCGAAAAATAACCCGCATGGGCGTATCATGGAAGCAGCGCGAGAGGAGGGTGACATGCACCGCAAGATCGACAAAGTTGAGCTTCTTAAGCATCTTGCCTTCATCGTTTGCGTTGGCATCATCTCGGCTTGCGTCTCGATTGTCTTGTGCCTGTGCGTCAATTTCGCCTATCACATCAACCAGACCTATGCCTGGACGCTCTTCCTCCTGCCGCTTTTTGGTGTTCTCTCGCTTGCCCTCTATAAGGCGTTCAAGCTCCCCTACGACTACTCGACCGACACCCTCGTCGAGCAAATGCGCGAAAATGACGTAGTTTCACCCACGTTGGCGCCCGGCATCATCGCGGGAACCTGCCTGTCGATCCTGGGTGGTGGTGCCGTCGGCAAGGAGTCGAGCGCCTTTCAGGCGGGTGCCTCGGTGAGCGAGACGCTTGGACGGGCGTTCAAGCTCAAGAACTGCTTCATCGACAAGCAAGATAGGAAGCTGTATGGCTACGCGGCGCTCATGGGCATGAGCGCGACGTTTTCGGCTCTGTTCTTCGCACCGTTGGGTGCCGTGTTCATGGTGCTCGAGCTTACGCGGTTCAGGAACCTGAGCCTTCCGCGGTTCATCGCGATGATTGTCTCTGCCTTCATCGCCGCTTCCATCGCATACCCCTTTGGCATTGGCGACATCATTCCCCGTGTCACCATTCTGGGCATCACGCCCGAGCTCGCGCTCTACACTGGCATCGTCGGCATAGTCTGCGGCATCCTTGGTGGCGTCTTTGGGCGCGCCCTGCGCTTTACGCGCAGACTTCTCAAGGGGCATTTCAACAAGCCCTATGTCACGGTCATTGTCTCGAGTCTCGTCATCGTCTGCCTTGTCTATGCCTTTGGTCTCTATGATTTCGAAGGCTCGGGCATGAACTTGCTCAAGCACGCGCTCGCAGGTTCGATCGGCACGTACGATTTCGCCATCAAGGCGGGCTTTGTCTTCATGGCGCTTGCTTTTGGCCTCAAAGGTGGCGAGATCATGCCCACGCTTGCCATTGGCGGTTTGACGGGCTGCTCGGTCGGTCAGCTCATCGGCATCGATGCCGCCTTCGCAGGCGCGCTGGGCGTCATCACCTTTTATGTGGGCATGTCGCGCTGCCCCATTGCCGGTTTCTTCCTCGGCTGCGAGGTTTTCGGCTGGGGCATAGCTCCTTTCCTGGCCATTGGCGTCATCTGCGCTCTCGTGGGCAACCGGGATTATGGCTATTACGGACACGGACTTCTCGCCGAGGCGCATAGGCAGCTTGCCGCTCGCCATGATGCAGCATCCGCTGACGCCTCGGATGACGCGGTTGAACAGCGTTCACAAGAAAAATAGTTCCGTTCACGCAAAAAAACTTTCAATATTTTGAAAAGTATGCTGTTGACTTCTATTCCCAGTGGAGTAAATTATACGCGTATAGAATATACGCGTATCGGAATAAAGGGAGTTCCCCGCATATCCGCA
>CABURF010000133.1 GCA_902493755.1 uncultured Coriobacteriia bacterium | reverse complement strand
ATCGGGCATGGGAGTGGGGTCTTGCGCCTTCACGATGGTGAATCTTGCGGTCTTCGTTCCCGTGTAGTTGCCCATTCCCTTGATGGTGATAGTGGCGGTTCCCACGTTGACGTTATTGGCGTAGGCGATTGTGTAGTCCGTTCCTGCCACGAGTTTCTTCGTACCCAGGGTTACTACGGGCTGCGGCGTGATTGCCCTGCCCGTATAGGTTTGCGCCGGTATTGAGGAAACCGTCGCGTTTGCTATGTCTTGTTTGGACACCGGCGGATCAGGCGTAGGCGTCGATGAGGCTTCGATGTCATGGGAGCGCACGGCGATAGTGGAAGAGTAGATATCGGCTATGGCAACGTAGATTTTGCTGCCCGCTACGCAGCTTTGTACGTCGAAGCTGCTCGAATACACCGTGCCGCCAACTTGCGATATGTGCGCGGCTGATCCGTTTGCGAGCTTGTAGGAAATGGTGCCGTTATTGCCGGCGCCGATACTCAGGTATAGATGCGTGCCATCTGTTGCGAGGCTGCCGCCGGAGCCCCCGCTCTTGGCCTGTTCGATGATCGCATTGCCCGTGAGTGCGCCGGTAGCATTGAACTCAAAGAGGCGGGCTTCCCCGTTTGCATGGATGTACACGAAGCTTTTGTTGCCCAAGCGGGCAGAGCTTGCAATGGAAGCTGCGGAATTCGAGACGAGGCGCGTTTCTTTCCAAGTCGCGTTCTCGAGTTTGTAGAGGCTTGTTTTCCAAGTGCTCTGCGAAGTGTCGCCTACTACAACGGCGGGCGTGCCAGCTAAATCGACAAGTACGGGATTGGTTGGTGCTCCTACAGGCACGCTATTTCCATATGGGGATAATGCCGATCCCGAGAATGTATATATGCGTAATGCGTTGGCGGCATAAGCCAATACGTATAGCTTTCCGCCGGCTATGCCCAAACGAGGTTCGGGATAGATCGAGGCGTTTGGGATGCTTGCGCATGTGACCCACGAACTTCCATTGAAGCGCTTGAGTTCGACGTTTGAACCGTTTATTCCAGCTGCGTAGAGCGAGCCATTGAACCAGGCAAGGTCAACATGTGTGAGATTCTTCGAACTGGTGCCAAGCTTTGACCAGTTTGCGCCATCATGTTTATAGACCGTCCAGCTCGCACTGCTCGCGTAGCGATCTTCAGCAAGCACGTAGAGGTTTTTTCCATCCGTTGTGATTCTAGTTGCGGGACTGTTGATGCCAGTAAGTGGCGTGCTCCCGTCGGGATTGCTCACGGAGCTCCACAGCTTGCCCGTTGCCTCGGATGACATCTTTACGGTAATGGTGATGGAACTATCGGTTTGGCTCGTTGCCGTGATAAGAAGGCCGCTGTTCGTGCCGTTGGAATAGCAGATTGCCCCATCAGTGATGCCCACATTTGGGTCAAGTGATCCAATAGAGGAGTTGAGGGTCAGTGACCCCTGGGTTGTGTAGGAGCCGGCGCATATTGGTGCACGGCTGATATCACCAGCGGAGGCGGTCAAGCTCGTTTCGCCCGGACGGAAAACATAGACAAAATCGTCGCCGTAGAGATTTCCACGGTTTGCATATTCTTCGTTCACGCGATAGACGATGAGACCGGAAGCGCCGATGTACCTGTCATAATCGAATGTCTTGGTCCCTTTCTTGCGATATTCGATAACGAAGTACTCCGATGTCGAAAGCGGGGACTTGATTTTGACCGCTTGGGGCCTTGATCCCAGCTTGTCGTCGGACTCTGCCGGTGCATATAAGGTGAGGGATGTGTCGTCTGCCCCCGCTTGCATTTCTGGCACACTTGTCCATCCAACGCGTTCGCGGGTATAGGCAAGTGGCCAGGAATAGAGCGCGCCCTTTGCCATGACATCCCAGTTTTCGACGGGATTACCTTCGGCTCCATATGAGGAGTTGCGGTAATAGTCGGCAGCACCGAGTGTGTGCATTCGTTCGTGCACGGCAACACTCGAGTCAAAGCGGTCAACAGCCGTCCCTCCGCCATTGAGTGCGGTCAGGGTGTTAGCTGTACGGGCGGTTGTTCCCGAGCCCACAACAATTGGTCCTGCACCGGTATTGGCGTGTGCTGTAATCTCGGTGCCTTGGGGCAAATCGGCAATGACGAGGACGTTATCGACATACCCATCATTGTTCGCGTCAAAAATGGACGCATCCAAGTCTGGACGGGCAATCATGAGCTGCCCTATGGCTTGGGACATAAGCGCGGAATCAGCATTGTTCCTTATATAGTATTGCGAGCTCATCGATACGCGTATGCGCAGGTGGGTGCCATCAGCATATGCCTGCGGAAAGTAGCTTGCAACGTTGAACTTTCCCTTTGAGATGGTTTGCATGTAACTGCGGTACGTACGGGGCATAAAAGTGCTTGCTTTGCCGTTTATATCAGCCATGAGGTATTCAAAATTTGTAGAAAAGGCTGCCGTAGTGTAGCTCTTGTCATAAAAGCTCTCCGAAGGGCTATCCGAGAACTCGACAATGAGCACGAGATTTGCGGCGTTTGCTTTGGCATCCTTGACGATGGGCGTGAATGCGGGCGTCGTCCTCTCGTCGGCGCAGGCGCGCTCCGGTAATCCTAGTTGCACTACGCTAAACGCGATGTAGAGCATGAACGCAATCAGGCAAAAGGGTATGGCCATCGCGTGAAAGCGGGATGCTATGCGTGATTCACGGCAGACAGTCGACATTGCATCCTCCTATGAGAAGGAAACGTAATCCGGCTTTTCGCAAGTATACGTACGCGATATTAGAAATCGCATTACAGCTTCAAAACAACAGGTGAACTGCATGATTTCATCGATGTCGAAAACGCTCGATTGTGGCGCAGGACGAAACGTACCTCAAGCAAACGACGACTCTCGGCAAGGCCGTTTGTGTCGATTTTCTGATGAGGATCAGGACACAGAAGAGGTCTTTCGGATGAGAGCAATTTTGCGTGATCGTGAAAAAGCACATGGCAGCTGGGACATGTGATTGCGAGATTACCGTTTGGTAACCGTCCGTTGCGTATTTGTGAAGGGAAAAAGGCGGCCATCTTCATGTGCTATATTGGGCGGACGTTAAGTTCAGGAAGAAGGAGATGTGATTCATGAACGAAATGGTAAAGAGTCATAGTTCGCGCAAGAACATCCTTGCCACGTTGGCAAGCCTGTTTGCGTGCTTTGCGCTTGTCATGGCGCTTGTCCCCGTGCAGGCAATTGCTGCCGAGGGCAATAACGAGGGTAGTGACAATACCGAGACCGAAGCTCCCGCCAACCCCGATGAGGGCACGGGCGATGAGAATGGTTCTGGCACTGAGGGCGATGATACCGAGAAGCCCGGTACCGGTGACGAGGACACCGATGAGCCTGTCGAGGTCGCTGTTCCCACGGCCGCAAAGAATCTGACCTACACGGGCGAGGCCCAGAAGCTGCTTCCGCAGAACAAGGGTTACACGGTCGAGCTGGTGCTCGATGAGGAGCAGAACCCTGGCGATGATCAGAACCCCGGCGACGACCAGAACCCCGGCGACGAGAACAAGCCCGGCGAGGGTGACAACACCGAGGGTGACAACACCGAGCCTGGTACTGACGAGGGCACCAAGGCCCAGGCCGAGGGCGATGCTGCCGAGGGCGACAACGCTGAGGGTGACAACACCGAAGGCGATAAGCCCGAAGCTCCTAAGCAGAAGATCGACCTCGAGACCGACAAGGACAATGTCCTCGCGACCGATGCCGGTACGTACAACCTCAAGGTGACCCTGAACGAGGGCTACGTCTGGGATGGCGGCGGCACCAATGACAAGACCTTCGAGGTCACCATTGCCCAGGCTGACATCAACAAGGCTACGACCGCGACCGTCTCGAACGTGACCTTCATGGGCGAGCCCGTCGAGCCTGAAGTCACCGTTACCATGGCCAATGGCACCAAGCTCGTTGCGGACACCGACTACACGCTCGAGTATGTCGACAACGACCAGATTGGCACTGCCACGGTCATCATCAAGGGCATGGGCAACTTCATGGGCACCAAGGTCGCTCAGTTCCAGATCGGTGAGCACCAGGCCATGTACCGCGTCTACAACCCCAACTCCGGTGAGCACTTCTATACCGCGAGCACGGTTGAGCGCGATCATCTGATCGAGGTCGGCTGGAAGAACGAGGACATCGGCTGGTACGCTCCCGAGAAGTCCGATGCTCCGGTGTTCCGTCTGTATAACCCCAACGCGGGCGAGCATCACTTCACCATGAGCGCTGTCGAGCGTGACGCGCTTGTCAAGGAAGGCTGGAACGACGAGGGCATCGGTTGGTACTCCGACGAGGCCCAGACCGTCAAGGTTCTGCGTCAGTACAACTCCAACGCA